>NZ_BAAARY010000003.1:0-264687 GCF_039532605.1 Pilimelia columellifera subsp. columellifera | reverse complement strand
ACCGAGGGCCCCGCGCCCTCTCCAACACCGTCCGTTATGGACGAGGTGCCCGTGTCGTCCCCGCCGACGATCACGCCCTTGCTGAGATCACCTCATTGTAGGTTCCAATTGAGATGTCACTTTCTCATGGACATGTCGCCAGTGACATCTTCGGCGACATGTCCATGAGAATTTTGTACGGCGTGGCGTACCGCGGTCTTGTTCGCAAGGTAGCAGCATCTCGGTCATGCTTGCGGCGCTCTGCGGCGGCCACGACTGGCCGGCTTGTGGCGTACGAGAGTCGGCTGGAGCTGGCGCGGGCCAGGGCTACCTGAGCAGGTTATCCCGCACGATCCGAGGGACATCGAAATCCTGGTTATCAACCACGATGTCAGCGCGCCGCTGCGGTGAACACGCCCTGAAGTAGATGCGTTGGCCCTCGACATAGCGGCGCATGCTCGGGTGCTCGGGATCCAGGTTGGAGCCGTTACGGTCCGCCATCCGCTGCGCGGTCACGCTGAACGGCACGTCCAGGAACACCGACAAATCCCAGGCCGTGACGAGTTCGTCGCGGTGCAGGAACAACCCGTCGACGACCAGCACCGTTGCGGGGTCCGCGGTGCGCGCCTCCGGATCCAGCACCGCGTCCGTCCTCAGGTCATACGCTGCTGGCCGGTAGCGCCGTGAACCGCCAGGCCCGAACGCGACCAGCACGTCGCGCTCGAAGCGCGGATAGTTATACGAGTCCTCCCAAAATCCCTGCGGCGAATCACGCCCCTGGCGATGACGGACCGCACGGACGTTAAGGAAGTCGTCCAGCGACACCCGCACTACAGGGCGACCAAGAGCCGTCACCGCCGACGCGAGCTCGTCGGCGAACACGCTCTTGCCGGATCCGTATCCGTCGACGCCGTCGACAGCCACCCGAACGCATCCATCCCCGTCAAGCGTGGGCGCACATCGCGCGACCCGGCCGACGACCAGGCGCCGTTCCGCGGACAAACTCACCTGGCAGGTCTCCCGCACCCCGGCGCCTCCGTCCGTGACCACGCCCGCCCGACCTTCCTCAAGCTCTCCGGAGTTCACACCACGGCGCTGGCTGGGTCGGGCGGATGGCTGCGAACGAATCCACGGCCGAGGAAAGCGCCAAGATCGTGAGAAACCCGGCCGATATTTCACTGAGAAACCGTGACGAAGACCAGCTCAGCAGCCTGGACACGACATCTGAGGCGAGAACCTACAGCTGGGGTAGCCAATGTCCTACCGGCCGCCGCCTCCACCTTCAGCACCCTCCAAGGTTTAGGAGGGGGTCAATTTTCGGACGCGGCTCCGACCTGCCAAAACGCCCACCCACCCGGGCCAACAGATGATCCAGTTCGTCCTGCCACGACACCACATCAACGTAGGTCACACCACAACGAACGGCTCCCCACACTCAACGTGACAGGCCCCAATGCCGTTGCAGTACCAAGTGCACATTCGCGGCCGAGTGCGAACGAGGACAGCACAAGACCGGCGAGTGCGAGGAATCGCACGCTGACATCCCGGCTGTCCCTGGTACATCCCAGCCGTCCCTGGGACGGTCCTGCCGGTTGTTACGAGAGGCGGCCGACGTCATCGTCCTATGTACGCCAGTCAGCTAACAGAAAAGGGTAAGGATCATGCGTACATTCGTGGTAATCGCGGCGGCCGCCGTCGCCGTGGGCGGGGTCTTATCCGCACCGTTCACCGCCGATGCGAACCCCCTCCGATCTCGTCTGCCAGCGACCGACGGGCCCTCCGTCGTAGGCTCCAACAACCCCGGCCCCCAGTACTGGGCCAAGCAGGCGAAGGTCGTGGGCGTCGCTGATGTCATCACCGAGGCCTATCGCCGGCTGCCCGGCGACTCCGGTTACGCCGGTCTGATCACTGATCCCGCCAACAGTCACATCACCCTGTACTGGCACGGCTTGGTCCCCGACTCGGTGACTCAGGCCACGAAGAACGACTCGGATGTCACAGTCGCCGTGGTGCCCTCGGCGAAGTACTCCTATCAGCGGCTGTTGAAGGCTCGCGACGAGGTCATCACCAACCGGCTGACGATCGACGGTACCGAGGTCGTGTCGGCGGGACCGCTCGGCGATGGCTCTGGGTTGCGCGTCGGGGTGAAGGGCGACGAGGTCATGGTCGCTGGAGCCGCCATCCAGGCCCAGATCTCGACGGCGGCAGGCGGGGTTTCCGTCACCGTGGTGTCCGAGAACCCGGAGATCTCCGTCGCCGGCCCGGACACAGTCGACTCACTCCGCCGCTCGATCCTCGATCGCAAGAGCGATCCGGCCTACGGTGGGGCGCGCTGGAAACCCAATAACCGTGGTGGTTGTTCAGAGGGCTTTACCCTTGGGGAGAAAGTGAATTCGGCTATGGCCACGGCCGCGCACTGCATTGATCTCAACGAAGACGCGTACAGCTGGAATGGCCAGCAATACGGAAAGGTCAGCGATCGGTACACCAACCGCGACATCGCGGTCATTCGACCCACCATGCTCAGCGGCCCTGCCTTCTTTCAACCCTCCATGTTCTGGGGTGACCACAACAGGCAGTCCCTACGGCCGGTGAGCGGTCTGTCCGGCAATCACCTCGGCATGCTGACTTGCAGCTCCGGGGCCTACTCCGGCACGATCTGCGACATCAAGATCGTCGCGACCGGCACGACGCACTGTTATCCCGATAAATTCTGCGCGTACGGTCTGGTCGACGTGCAGACCATCAACGGCGGCCCGGTCTGGGGTCCCGGCGACAGCGGTGGCCCCATCTCCACCTCCAACGACGAAACCCTCTACGCCAACGGCATCATCTCCGGGAGCGACAAAAAGGGGTTCCCGACGTACTGCCTGGGCGAGCAGTCGCGCAACTGCGCCAGCTACGGCTGGTACGCCCCACTGGACAATTGGTTGACGGAGAGCGGGTTCGTCCTTAACACCGGCTGACCAGAATATCCGCCCTGACGCCGCGAAACGCCCGGCCTTACGCCGAGGCGTTTCGCGGTCCTTCGATGAAACCGGGCGGCCACCCTTGAGTTCAGCCGGTCGTAGCTCTCTGGTTCGGACAGTGTTCTCACCCGGCGGCGCGGGGTTGGGGCACGGGTGATGCCGTGCCGTTGTCGGGTTGGAGTGCCCCGTAGAGGGTGGAGCGGCCGATGCGCAGGAGGCGGGCGATGGTGGTGACGGATTCGCCGCGGGCTTGGCGGGCTTGGGCGATGGCGAGGACGTCGTCGGTGACGGCGACCGCCGCGCTGGTTGGCTCGTAGCCGCCGGTGGCTCCTCGCTGGAATCGCCCTTCGATTTCTTGGATTTGACCCGGACTGAACGACGTCACCCAGCGCCGGCAGCGTCCAGCGCGCAGGCGAGATCGTGCCAGAGGTCGTCGAGGTGTTCGCAGCCGACGCTGAGTCGGAGCAGACCTGGCGCGACGTGTTCCTGGCCGGGCAGTTTGGCGCGGCGCTCGATGGTGCTCTCCACACCGCCGAGGCTGGTGGCCGAGGTGATGATGCGGACCCGGTCACAGACGCGGTCCGCGGTGGCCGCGTCGGCGAGGTCGAATGCCAGGACCGCGCCGAACCCGCTCATCTGCCGGGCTGCGACCTCGTGGCCGGGGTCGTCCGGGAGCCCGGGGTAGCGAACGCGGGTGACGGCAGGGTGCGCCGCGAGACGACGCGCCAGGTCGTGCGCGCTGCGCTGCGCCCAGTCGAGGCGGACGGCGAGGGTGCGGATTCCCCGCAGCGCCAGGTAGGCCTCCAGGGCGCCGGGGGTGGCCCCGGCCATCTCACGGCCGTGGCGCAGGGCGGCCGCCAGCGCCGGGTCTCCGGCCACGGTGACACCGAGCAGCAGGTCGGAGTGGCCGCCGAGGAACTTGGTGGCGCTGTGGATGACGATGTCGGCGCCGAGGTCGAGGGGACGTTGGAGCAGCGGCGTGGCGAACGTGTTGTCGACCGCCGCGCGGGCCCCAGCCGCCTTGGCGGCCGCGCAGATCGCGGCGAGGTCGGCCACCTGGAGCAGGGGATTGGTTGGCGACTCCAGCCACACCAGGTCGGCGCGGCCAGCGGCCGCCGCGGCCGCAGCGGTGTCGGCTACGTCGACTAGCTGCACTGACCAGCGGCCGAGCCGCTGACCGTTGGCCAGCAGCCCCCGTACCGCAATGTAGCTGTCCGTCGGCGCGACCACCCGGGCACCGACCGGCAGCAGGTCGAACACGGCGGCGGCCGCGGCCATCCCGGACGAGAACGCGGTGGCGTGGCCCCCTTCCAACTCACCGACCACCGCTTCCAGCGCCTCCCACCCCGGCGTGCCATCGTCGCGGGCGTACTCGCGCCGCTGGCCGTCACCGGTGACCCCGTCGGGCGGCGCGGCGCCAACGGCCGATGGATCGATTCGTGGGGCGGCGCGGAAGTTCGACGCCAGCACGACCGGGACGTTGAGTGGCCGGCCCGATCCGTGTGGCCGGCCGGACGCCACTACGGCGGTCTCCGGCCGGTAGGCCGGACGGGCGGCGGCGGACTCTGCGCTCACGGGGCTCCTTGGGGGTCAGGGAGGTTTGCCGACAACGGTCCAGCCCACCGTATCGGCCCCGGCCGGCTTCGGGAGCATCCAGTTGCCAGGCGCCCCGAGCCCAACTCTCCCCTCTCCGGAGAGTAGGGTTTCCGATGGCCCACGGCGCCCGTGGCCCGGACCACCCTGCCCGTCTTCGGACCCGCCTGGAATCGAGATTCATGTTCTCCGTGCTGTCGACTGCCCATTTGTCGCGTCCGTCCTGGCTGGCCCCACGGGTGCTGCGCACCGAGGTCCTCGCCGGCCTGGTCGTGGCGTTGGCGTTGATTCCCGAGGCCATCTCGTTCTCGATCCTGGCCGGGGTGGACCCGAAGATCGGGCTGTTCGCCTCGTTCACGATGGCCGTGACGATCGCGTTCTGCGGCGGCCGCCCGGCGATGATCAGCGCTGCCACCGGCGCGATCGCGCTGGTGGTGGCCCCGTTGGCCCAGGAGCACGGTCTGGGTTACCTGGTCGCGGCGGTGATCCTCGGCGGGATCATCCAGGTGACCCTGGCGGTGCTGGGGGTGGCGAAGCTGATGCGGTTCATCCCCCGCAGCGTCATGGTCGGTTTCGTCAACGCCCTGGCCATCCTGATCTTCATGGCGCAGGTCCCGCACCTGATCGGGGTGCCGTGGCTGGTCTACCCGATGGTCGCCGTCGCGCTGACGATCATGATCTTCCTCCCGCGCGTCACCACCGCGGTCCCGGCGCCCCTCGTGGCGATCATCGCGCTGACCGTCCTCACCGCCGTGGCACGCCTGGCCGTCCCGAACGTCGGCGACGAGGGCGCCCTGCCCGACAGCCTGCCGACGCTCGGCCTGCCCGACGTGCCGTTCAACCTCGACACCCTGCGACTCATCGCCCCATTCGCTCTCGGCGTGGCGCTGGTCGGGCTGATGGAGTCGCTGATGACCGCCAAACTCGTCGACGACATCACCGACACCCACTCGGACAAGACCCGCGAGTCCTGGGGGCAGGGCGTCGCCAACATCGTCACCGGATTTTTCGGCGGCATGGGCGGCTGCGCCATGATCGGCCAAACAATGATCAACGTGAAGTCCTCCGGGGCCCGCACCCGACTGTCGACGTTCCTGGCCGGGGTGTTCCTGCTCGTCCTCGTGGTCGGGCTCGGCGACCTGGTCGCGATCATCCCGATGGCCGCTCTGGTCGCCGTGATGATCATCGTGTCGATGGCCACCTTCGACTGGCACTCCATCGCCCCGGCCACCCTCAAGCGGATGCCGTGGAGCGAGACCGTCGTCATGATCACCACCGTCGCCGGCACCCTGATCAGCCACA
This sequence comes from Pilimelia columellifera subsp. columellifera, assembly GCF_039532605.1. NCBI lineage: Bacteria > Bacillati > Actinomycetota > Actinomycetes > Micromonosporales > Micromonosporaceae > Pilimelia > Pilimelia columellifera. The sequence goes on along the minus strand of NZ_BAAARY010000003.1, from coordinate 258,844 downwards.
ACCTCGCCATCGGCGTCGTCCTCGGCGTGCTCGCCGCGATGGTGGCGTTCGCCCGCCGGGTCGCACACCTGGTCGAGGTCACCAGCCGGCCCGGCCCCGACGACGCCACCCGCGTCTACTCAGTACACGGCGAGCTGTTCTTCGCCTCCAGCAACGATCTGGTATACCAGTTCGACTACGCCGACGACCCCGACAACGTGATCATCGACCTGACCCACGCCCACATCTGGGACGCCTCCTCCGTGGCCGCTCTCGACGCCATCACCACCAAGTACGCCGCCCGCGGCAAGACCGTCGAGATCATTGAGCTCAACCAGCCCAGCGCCCGCATCCACGGCGCCCTCGCCGGCCAACTGCCGAGCCACTGACGGCCACCGACCGGCACAATGCGCCGATGACACGACAGCACATGCAGATCGGCGAGGCCGCCGAACGGGTCGGGCTGAGCATCCGCACCATCCGCCACTACGAAGACGTCGGCCTCGTCACCCCCTCTGCTCGCAGCGACGGCGGCTTCCGCCTCTACACCGAACCCGACCTCGACCGGCTGCTCGTCGTCAAGCGGATGAAACCCCTCGGCTTCACGTTGGACGAGATGCGCGACCTGCTCGCCATCCTCGACGCGCTCGCCGCCGGCCAGGCGACAGAGCACGAGCTGGCCGCGTTACGTGACCGACTGGCCAGGTTCGGCACAGCCGCCCAGGCCCGGGTCCAAGCCCTACGCGACCAGCTCCACACCGCCGAAGGCTTCGCTCAACAGATCCGGGACCAGATCAACCTCCACGGCCCGACGACTTCGTGACGTCTTGGCCGGCGCCGGACGGGTCAACTCCGACGCAACATCAGCTGGCCGCGCACCGTCGCGCCCGGCAGCGGAACAACATCGACCGACGCCGCCGGGTAACCGGACGCGGCGGGGGTGAACGACATGGTGCGCGGACCCCCGCCGACCACACTGCTGATCACATACACGCCGCCGACGTGGACGCACTGCCGGTAGTACCGCGACGGCCCCCACTCGGGCACGACGCACCCGTCGACCGGGGACCCGGTGTCGGCGTCGGTCACCACCACCTCGACCGCGCCACGTCCCGGCAACGCGCCGTCGGCCCGCGCCGTGCCGCCGGCCTCGACCCGGTACGTGGCGCCCAGGCTCTGCCGGGACACCCCCGGCGCCCAGGTGTCGGGGGCGGGCGGGCGTCCGGCGCGTCGCACGTGGTAGACCCCGGCCGGAACCTCCAACCGGAACCGGCCGTCGGCGTCGGCACGGGTCCACCAACGTTCGCCGTCCCGGTCGGCGACGATCCGCTCCCCGCCGTCGGGCGCCCCCGCGGCGGTGACCCAACGTCCCTCGATCCAGCCTTGACCAGGCCCGGACGCGGCCACCGGAACGGCGCTGGCGCAGGCGATGACGACACCAGCCGTCACCGCCGCGGCGCCCCGCATAAGCTTGGTCAACGCGCCGCCGCCGGCGACCGCGGCGCGTTGTTCGGTTGCCCTGACAGACCTGTCCATCATCGAAGCTCCTCCCGCTTGGCGACCAGACACCACCACTATGGAGCGCCGCCGGCAGCGCGTCGAGCCCCAGACCCGCGCGGAACATGCTGACGCGGCTAGCGTGCCAGCCATGACCGTCGCCCGTTCCCTGCTCCTGTTCGCCCTCGCGGCGCTCGCCGAGATCGGCGGCGCCTGGCTCATCTGGCAGGGGTGGCGCGAACACCGTGGCCTGTGGTGGATCGCCGGCGGCGTCATCGCCCTCGGCGCCTACGGCTTCGTCGCCACCTTCCAGCCGGACCCCAACTTCGGCCGGGTCCTGGCCGCGTACGGCGGAGTCTTTGTCGCCGGCTCGCTGGCCTGGGGCGTCGTGATCGACAGGTTCCGACCCGATCGGTGGGACCTTGTCGGCGCCGCCATCTGTCTCGTCGGCGTCGCCGTGATCATGTACGCGCCCCGAGGCGCGGAAGGCCCGTGACGGAGCGGGCGCCGCTCAGGCCTGGACGGTTCCGTGGTCGAGGATGGCGCTGAACCGCTCCTCGGCCTTGTCGATCTGCTGGAAGATGTGCTCCTTGACGTCCCCCGACAGCGGGGTGTCCGGACGGGCGATCAGCTCCCGCAGGACCGGCGCCAACGGCCGGTACTTGCGCGCCGCCGAGGCGACCTTCGGACCGGTGGTGTGGATGACCCCGACGCCGTTGTCGGTGAAATCGGAGATCTTGATGACCCTGGCCCACGGCTCCCGGTCCAGGGTGACTGCCAGATGCGCCAGGTACTGGGCGTTCCGGTCCCGGGCCGGGTCGTACGCGGGGTTGGTGACCGCGGCGACGAGCCGGGCGACCCGCGCCCCGAACCGGTCGGCGAGCGCCTCCAACGCCGCCTCGGTGAGATCAGCGCCCGCGGGGACGTCGCCGGCCAGCTCGGCCGGATGGTCCTCCACCGAGTCGTGCAGCAGGCCGGCGACGAGAACGTCCACGTCCCGCACCTGGTAGTGGTGCATGAGGCGGATCGTCACCCGGAGCAGGTGGTTGAGGTAGGGCTCGCGGACGCGGCGGTCGTCGTGGTGCAGCTCGGCGGCGAGGTCGAGGGCTTCGGCGAGCCGGCGCTGGGCGGTGGCGTCGAACTTGGTTGTCTCACGACGGAAGCGTTCGAGCAGTCCCGGCGCCCCGTGGACCTCGGTGATCGCGTGCATGGGCATGGCGCTCAGGTGCGCGGGGAACTCCATCCGCAACTTATAGTCGACGCCCGCGACGGGCGCTGACCCGAACGTAGCTGGCCGCCCCGATAGCGACGACGATCACACCGGCGACCACTGATGCGGTCGGCAGGGCAGCGGCCAACAGCAGGCATCCGGCCAGCCCGACCACTGGGACGACACGCGCCGGACGCGCCTGCGCGCGGGTGAGGGTGAGCGCCGCGGCGTTGGCGATCGCGTAGTACAGGAGAACGCCGAACGAGGAGAAGCCGATCGCGCCGCGCAGGTCGACAGTGGCGGCCAACGTCGCCACGACCAGCCCGACCGCCAGCTCGGCCCGGTGTGGGACGTGGTGTCGAGGGTGGACGGCGTCGAGGGCGGCCGGCAGGTAGCGGTCCCGGGCCATCGCGAAGCTGGTCCGGGACACCCCGAGGATGAGCGCCAGCAGCGACCCGAGGGCGGCGAGCGCCGCCCCGACCCGCACGACCGGGGCCAGCCAGCCGGCGCCGGCGGCGGTGACGACCTCGGCCAGCGGGGCGGTGGCGTCGGCGAGGCGCTCGGGTCCGAGGACGCCGAGCGCGGTCACGCCGACGGCCGCGTAGACGACGAGGACGACGAGCAGCGCCGTCCGGACCGCCCTGGGGATGGTGTGGGCCGGGTCGCGGACCTCCTCCCCCAGGGTGGCGACGCGGGCGTAGCCAGCGAAGGCGAAGAACAGCAGGCCACCGGCTTCCAGCACCCCGAGCGCCGGGAACGGGTCGGCCGGGGTCAGCAGGCCGACGGAGGGCGGCGTGGCAACGGCGCCGGCGGCGACGACGGCGACCAACACCCCCAGGACGACCGCGACGATGACCCGGGTGACCTGTGCCGACTTGTGCACGCCGCGCCAGTTGAGCGCGGTCAGGGCCAGCACGGCTGTCACCGCGGCCAGCAGCTGGTGGTCGGGAACGGCGTAGGCGGCGAAGGTGAGGGCCATGGCGGCGCAGGAGGCGGTCTTGCCGACGACGAACGTCCAGCCGGCCAGGTACCCCCAGAACGGCCCGAGGCGCTCGCGGCCGTAGACGTACACCCCGCCGGAGGACGGGTGGCGGGCGGCCAGCCGGGCGGTCGAGGTGGCGTTGCAGGCGGCCACGATGGCGGCCACGGCGAGCCCGGCGGGCAGCCAGGCGCCGGCGGCCCGGGCGGCGGGCGCGAAGGCGGCGAAGACGCCGGCGCCGAGCATGGCGCCGAGGCCGATGACGACGGCGTCGCCGACGCCGAGGCGGCGGGTCAGCTCATGGGCGCGGCCGGCTGGGGCGGCTGCCATGCGCGCTCCTCGTCAGGGGGCGGTGGGTGTCGGCGTCCGACCGGCCGGAGCGGCGCCGCCGAGCTGACGGGCCGGGCTCGCCGGTGAGGTCACGGATGCTCTGGAAGCGCGCTCGGGAGGCACGCTGAGGAAGAGGCGGATGTCCGTCCCGGACGGTCCGGTGTGGATGCGGACGAGGTCGCACAGCTGGTGCACCAGGATCAGTCCTCTTCCGCCGGTGACGTCGCCGGCCGGCGGGATCCGGCCGGCGAGTGGGTCGTCCAGGTGGCCGGAATCCTCGACCTGGTAGATCACCTGGCCGGGCTCGGCCCACCACCGGACCCACCCGGGGCCGGGCGAGTGCTCGATGGTGTTGGCGGCCAGCTCGTTGACGGCCAGGACGAGATCGTCGGTCCGGTCGGCGTCGAGGCCGGCGCGGTGGGCGTTGGCGGCCACGAACCGGCGGACCTCGCCCAGCGCCGCCTCGCGGTCGTAGCGCAGCGATTCCGCGTGGCCAGGAACGGCCGGCAGCGGCAGGTTGCACTCGGCGGCCACCGCGAACGGCGCGGTGTAGGCGCCGCTGGGGCGGCGCCCGGCGTCGTCGGTCAGGAACGTCGGGTGGGTGCGGCCGGCGTCGGCGACCGTGGTGGCGTCGAGTCCGGCCGCGTCGTACGGGCACAGGATGGCGGCGTCGCGGCCGGCGAAGGCGGCGTTGATGAGAGCTTCGTGCGCCAGGCAGGCGGGGTACTCGGTCTCGGTGCGCCCGGGCCAGACTGGCTCGCCGACGATCCAGGCCCGCCGGCCCTGGTGGCGGGCGGCGAAGGGCAGCAGGACGCTGGGCAGGATCCGGCCCGGATTACGGCCGGCGGCCCGCATGTCGGCGTATCGGATCTGGGGGCCGACGCCGGCGAGCGCCTCCCGGAGCAGGGCGAGGCGGTCATCCGGGACCGCGATGAGGACCGGCGCGCTGTCGGCGAGCGCGGGGGCCAGGAAGCTCCTGATGCCGTGGACGTACTCCCGGGCGTCCTGGTACAGCAGCGCGACGTGGTCTAACGGCTCACCGACCGCAGCGATCACCGCGCCACCTGCTTTCATGCGCCCGAGAATACGCGTGGCCGCGGCCAGCCCTGTCCTGAGTGCTGCGGGGTCCGTCGCGCGACGGACCCCGCAGCCTGTTTCAACGCCGCCCGAAGGTCAGCAGCTGCTGCCCTTGACGCTGACAGCGTCCCAGGCGGCCGCGACGGTCTTGCACTCCTGACCGCCGGGGAAGATCTGCTTGGCGGACTCGATCGAGGCGTTGCGCGCCTTGACGTGCGTCCAGCCGCTGGTCTTACGGTTCAGGGTGGCCATGAAGATCTTGCCGGCCTTCTCGATGCCGATGCCCGTCACCGTGCTGTTGTTACAGGTCGGGCTCTTGGGCTGGCCGTTGGTCGGGTTCGAGCCCTCGGCGAGCAGGTAGAACCAGTGGTTCTGCGGGCCCGCGCCGGCGTGCACCTCGGGGGCGCTGCCGGTCCACATGCAGTTCGGGTCGCCGACCTTCGACGGCTCGTACATGTACCGGATGGCGCCCTTGCCGGCGAGGTTGACCAGTTCGCCGACCTCGTAGTCGGGCTTGTCCTTGGCGTTGTTGGCGTAGAACTCGGTCAGCGCGCCGAAGATGTCGCCGGTCGACTCGTTGAGGCCGCCGGCCTCGTTGCCGCCGCCGGAGCCGCCGGGGGTGGTGGCGAAGATGCCATGGCCCTGCTCGTGCGCCACGACGTCCATGCTGATGACCTGACGCTTCTTGTCCGACGAGTGGCCGAAGTTGGTGAACGAACCGTTGAAGAAGGCGTTGACCTGCTGCAGACCGACCCGCATCGGGTAGGACCGGCCCTGCCCGTTGGCGCCGTCGCGGTCCAGCCACTCCTTGAGCATGTCCCACTGCTTGGCCGCGGCGTACATGGCGTCGACGCAGGCGGTCTCCATGTCGGTGCCCGCGCCGTTGCCCCAGCTGTCGCTGGTCTTGGTGAACGCGGCGCCGTTCTGACCGCCGCACTGGATGCCGGCCCGCTTCGGGTCGACCAGCTTGAACGACGGGGTGGTGGACAGCTCGACCTGGCCGCTGTAGTAGCCGTTGCCGGCGCCGTGGGTGACCTCGTCGTAGGTGTGGCCCTTGAGGACCTTGCCGCTCTCGGCGTCGACGAAGACGTGCAGCTTGGTGGGGGCGAGACCGTGCTCGTCCTTCTTGGCGCCGGTGACGACGACCTCGTAGGCGGTCCGCCCGGCGCCGGTCGCCACGATCTTCAGCTCGGGGACGCTGGTCGCGTCGACCTTGGCGACCTGGGCCCGCGCGACGCGCGTCGCGGCGGAGGCGGAGATCGCGGGGGTGATGTCGCTGACGGCCAGCGCGCGCTGCTGCGCCACCTGGGTGCTGAGGACGTTGGCGTCGCGGTCGGTGACGACGACGAAGTCGCCGCCGACGACCGGCAGGCCGCGGTGGGACCGTTCGTAGGCGACGTAGTGCAGGTCCATCGACTCGATGACCGACTGGCGGGTCATCACGTCGCTGTCGGAGCGGTGGAACAGGTCCGGCTGGCCGGCGATGAGCTGGTCGGCGGCGGAGGCGGCGCGCAGCTGCGCCGCCCGGTCCTGGGCCGGGATGTTGACGGGCGCGGCGCCGGCAGGCGCGGTGAACGCGATCGCGCCAGCGACGACGGCCGCGGCGCCAGCGGCCAAGGGTGTCCGATACTTCATAGGTCCTCCTGAAGGGGCCGCGCAGCGCCCGCCGACCCGTTTCGGATCGGGGGGTGCGGGACGCGTGCGGCAAGATCAGTAAAGGCCGATTAAGTGATCGACGTCAATAGATTCAGCCAGATTCTTCGATACGAAGAGTGAGCGCCGCCGACCGATCGGACGATCCGCCCGTCGCCTCGGACGCCGGGTGGCCGCTGACGAAATGCCGGAATTCACCTAGGTAGTGGCCAGCCGGGCGAGATGATACGAACATGAGCCGCGCTCCCGTCTCCGTTGTCCTGTTGGCCAGCGGCACCCCCAATGACCTCAGGCTTTGCCTGGAATCGCTCCGGCCCACCCTCGGCGTGCGCGACGAGGTCATCGCGGTGGTCCCGCCCGGCTCAGCCGGGTCAGCCCCGGCGCTGCGGCGCGAAGCGTGGATCACCGTGCTCGACAGCCCCACCGATGACCCAGGAGAATCCTGGTCACAAGGAGTAGCCGTGTCGCGCCGGCCGCTGGTGGCGCTGCTCGACGGTGATGTCCTCTGTTCGGCGCGCTGGCTGGACACCGTCGCCGACGCCCTCGCCGACCCGGCGGTCGTCGCCGCCGGACCCGCCTGCTACCGGTCCGGCGGCCCGCAGGGCGTCGAGATCGGGGCCGGTGGGCTGCGCTCGGCGGCCGCGTTCAAGAGCTACGCCCGTCAGTGGCGGCAGGACCATCGCGGCGCCGCAGTCGACGTCGACCGGCTCGGTCCGGTCTGCGCCCTCATCCGCCGGGAGGCGCTCGACCGCCACGGCGTCCCGCCGCTGGGCGGCGCCTACGACGCGATCGCCGCCGACGGCCGGGTCGTCCTCGTCGAACAGGCGTTGCTGGCGCACACCGGCGGGCCCGCCTGCGCCCTGCGGCGCGACACCCGGCCCGGCGAGGTGCTCATTTCGGCGAGCCTGATCGTCAAGGACGAGGAGCGGGTGCTCGGCGCCAGCCTCACGGCCGTGCGCGACCTGGTGGACGAGGTGGTCGTCTACGACACCGGGTCCACCGACAACACCCGGGAGATCGCCCGGGAGCACGGCGCGCGGGTCATCGAGGGCTACTGGAACGACCACTTCGGCGACGCCCGGAACCGGGGCATCGAACAGTGCCGTGGCGAGTGGGTGCTCATCGTCGACGCCGACGAGGTCGCCGAGGGCGACCCCGACCAACTACGCGCCCTGTTCGCCCAGGCACGCGACAGCAGCTTCCTGACCATGGTCTACAACGCCAAGGAGGCCGGCGGCAACGCGCTGTGGTCCACCCGCGTCTTCCGGCGGGACCAGTGCCGCTACCGCGGCCGGCTGCACGAGCAGGTCACCGACCGGATCACCGGCGACGGCGTGGTCGGCCCCCGGATCCCGGCGCCGGTGCTGTCGATCGCCCACTCCGGATACACCAGCGCCCGCATGGCCATCAAGAACAAGAGCGCCCGCAACCTCGACCTGGCCCGCATCGCCGCCACCGGCCCCGCCCCGATGACCGCCTTCCTCGACCTGGCCCGCTCGGAGTTGCAGGCCGGGAACCTCGACGAAGCCGTCGACGCCTGCCGGCGCGGCCTTGAAGCCGGCAGCCACCGGGTTCCCCGGCTGGTGATGATGACCATCCTGGTGCGGGCGCTCGCCGAGGCGGGACGGCTGGAGGAGGCCCGGCAGGCGTTAGCCGAGCTGCGGGCCACCGACGCCGCCGAGGTCACCGTCGCCCCGGCCGAGATCCGGCTGCTCATCGCCGAGGGTCGCCACGAGGAGGCGCTGACGCTCATCCGGCAGTTCCCGGAGCGGGCCACCGACGACATGCTCCTGGTCGTGGGCCGGTCGCAGCTGGCCAACCTGGAGATCTACTCGCTGGTCGGGCTCGGCCGGACGCGGGAGGCCGCCGAGATCCTGCGGGAACGGCTGCGCGTCGGCGAGCTGCCGTTGTCGCTGAGCACCAGCGGCAGGATCCTGGGCAGCATGCGTCCGATCGCCGAGCTTTTTCCGACGGCGCAGCTACGCACCCTGCTGGGGTCCGCGGTGGCCGAGCCGGCCGAACCGGCGGCGCTCGTCGACGAGTTGGCCGACGAGCTGTGGCGGCGCCACGAGGGACATCCGGTGCCGTTGGCGTTGGGTGGTTTCGTGGGACCAGCGCTGTCGCCAGCGCGCGCCCTGGAGTGGTCGGCCCGGCTCCGTGCCCATGGCCACCGCTCGGAGTGCCCGCTGCTCCGGCTGGCCGCTGACGAGCAGCGGACGCCACGCGAGCGGGTCCAGGCCGCGGCGATCGCGCTGACGACTTTCGAGGACGAGACGGCGCTGCCCCGGTTGGAGGCGGCGTTGGCCATGGTGCCGGCCGCCGAGCACGACGCCGTCATCGCCGATCTTCGGCTGCTGGCGCCGCAGGTGGCGGCGGCGCTGGAGCCGGCCGGCGCCTGAAGTCCTACCCGGTGGGTTTGCCGGGCTGGTCCGCGGGTTTGCCGGGGTGGTCGGCTGGTTTGCCGGGGCGCAACAGGCGGGTGAGATCGCGCACGGCGTTGTCGCTGGGCGAGGCCGCGGCACGGTTGGCCGCCTGTAGCTCCCGGTAGACCTCCTCGCGGTGGACCTGCACCACGCGCGGCGCCCGCACGCCGATGCGCACCACGTCGCCCCGGGTCTCCAGGACGGTGACGATGACCTCGTCGCCGATATGAATGCTTTCGCCGGGCCGGCGGGTCAGCACGAGCATCGGGGTTCCCCTTAGGCCGAAGTGGTCAGCGGCGCGCGCACCGGCAGGTCGCTGCCGGTGAGCACGACCTGAAGGGCATGCCGGCTGACCTGGTCGACCAGGATGGGGGCCAGCTGGTTGGCGGTGGTGGCGGCGAGCGACTCGCCCGCGGTGACGACCAGGAGCAGCAGGATCTGGTCCGGATCGGTGGCGCCCAGCAGCTCCAGCGACTCGGTGGAGACCTCCGGCGCGTACGTCGGGAAGAACGGCGCCGGCGGGACGACGAGGAAGCGCAGATCCGGGTCGTCGACCGAGGTCAGCGCGGACAGGATGCCGTCGTCGTCGAGCCGTACCAGGACGAAACGCAACTGGCTCGGGAACCCCGGCATCGGGGCGACGAACTCGATGACCGGGAGGTCGTCCGGCTGGTCGGCCATGTGCTCCTCTTCCAGAGCCCACCCGCCCGGCTCAGGGCGAGCCGGCGGGCGGGGGTCAGCGGAGGAAGTCGACCAACGAAGGCTGGATGACGCGGGCGGTCGTCGACAGCGCCGCCTGGTAGGCGGTCTGCTGAAGCTGAACCTCCATGATCGTCTTCGGCAGGTCGATGTCCTCCACGTCCGAAAGCTGGGTCCGCAGACTCAACGTCCGGTCGCTTACAGATTGCCGCATTTGTTCCACGCGATTGTACTTCGAGCCGACGTTCGCCAGCTGCGTCTGGAGGTTCTCCATCGCCGTGTCGATGTTGCCGAGGTCAGTACCCAGCGCCACCGCGTCCCCGGCCCGCATGTTCGTCGCGATCGCCGTCAGCACCTCGAAGAGCTGCGTGCCGCTGCCGTTCACGCCGAACACCTCCGGCCCGGTCACATCCACCCGCACCGAGGTGCCCTCGCCGATGGTGCGGTCCACCGTCGCGCCAGGTCCGGTGGGCACGCCGGCGTACCCGCCGGCCGGCGTGTAGGCCAGGCCGCCCGTGGTCGTGCCGCCGAAGACCGGCCGGTCCAGGTAGGTCGTGTTCGCCAGGTCGATGAGGGCGTCCCGGATGTTCTCGACCTCGACGGCGATCGCCTCGCGCGCCGTCGCCGACCCGGACATGCTCGCGGTGCGTCCGGTGAGCACCAGATCACGGGCCCGCCGGATGTGGCTGAGGCTGCTGGTCATGGTGGTGTCGAGGGTGCCGAGCCAGCCGACGCCGTCGTCGCCGTTGCGCACGTACTGCTCCTGCGAACGGATCTGGCTGCGCAGCTGGAGCGCCGAGACGGCGCCGGTCGGCGAATCCGACGGACGGGTGATCGACTTGCCGCTGGAGAGCATGTTCTCCAACCGCCCCAGGCGGGTCAGGTTGCCCTGGAGGTTGTTGGTGACGCGCGCCGCGATCGACTGCTGCGTGGATCGAATCATCATTTCCGTTATCTCCCCACGATGCCGGTGCGGTTGATGAGGACGTCGAGCGCCTCGTCGATGCTGGTCATCAGCCGAGCCGCGGCCTCGTACGCCTTCTGGTAGCCGATCAGGTTGGTCATCTCCTCGTCGAGGTTGACCCCGGCGTCGGCGAACCGCAGGGCGTCCATGTCGTTGGTGATCGTCGCCTGGATGCCGGCGCGGCGCTGGCTGGTCTGGGCCTCGACGCCCAGCCCGACCACCATCGAGCGGTACTTGGCGTCCGGGCCGTTGGTCAGCCGGCCCAGATTGCCCAGCGCGGCCGCGTTGCTGCCGTCGAGCGTGCCGGCTACCGACGAGGCGGCCAGGTGGGTCGGATCGGTGATGCCCACACCGATGGTGCGGGCGGTGATGCCGGTGACGCCGGTGATGTCGACGAACATGTCCCGGTTGTTGACCCCGTCCAGGCCGAAGCCGGCCCGGTGGACGTTGTTGACCTCGGTGGCCAGGCTCACCGCGACGGCGTCCAGCTTCCCGGCCAGGTCCGGCACGATGTTGTTGAGCAGGTCCAGGTTCGCCCCGACCGAGCCAGATCCGGCCGAGGCCGGCAGCCCGTTGTCGGTCCAGGCCAGCCGAACCGGGTCCGCGCCCTGGTCCTCCAGCCGGTTGCCGCCGAGGATCTCGATGTGCCGGGTCGTCGTGCCGCCGACCAGGGTGGAGCCGCCGAGGAAGACGTCCGTATAGCCGTTCTCCCGATGAACCACCGAGACGCCGGCGAGTTTGGCCAGGTCCATGAGTCGCAGGTCGCGCTGGTCACGCATCTCGTTGGAGGGCATCCCGGACGCCTGCGCCTGGGAGATCACCTCGTTGAGCTTGGCCACAGCGTCAGCGGCGTTGTTGATCTCGGTGACGAGGGAGTCGGCCTGTACCCGCGCGGTGCCCCACTGTGACGACAGGGCAGAGAAGCCGTCCCGCAGGCCGTCGGCCGCCACCGCCGCCCGCTGGAGCAGCTGCTCCCGGGCCGCGGTGTCGCCCGGACGGTTGGCGACATCGCCCCAGCCGGCCCACAGATCGGCCAGTTGGGAGGCCATCGCCGTGTCGCTCGGCTCGGAGAAGACGTTCTCGATGCGGTTGTAGGCGCTCATCTTCGTGTTCTGGAACGTGTTCATGGCGTGCTCTTCGCGGCCGCGTGATTCAAGGAACCCGTCACGTAGCCGCTTGATGTCGTCGACCCGCACGCCGACGCCCGGTCCGTCCCACTTCGCATGGATCGCCGATACCTCGGCGCCGCCCCGTGGAACCATGTCGACCCGCTGCCGGGTGTAGCCCTCGGTGTTGGCGTTGGCCACGTTCTGGCCGGTGGTGTCCATGCCGTGGCGCTGCGCGTAGAGCGCGGACAGCGCCGTCGACAGACCGGAGAAGGTGCTACTCATCAGATTGCCTCATCCACAAGTCGGGACCGCCGGTCAGCCAGGTGCGACTGCCCGTCCGGGCCGTAGGTCTGCACCGAGCCGGCGACCATGAGCATCGTCTCGCGGGCTGCCCGCTGACCGGCGGTGAGCAGGTCGCGGTTGGCCTCGGCCATCCCGCTGATCTCGGCCGTCAGGGTCAGGAAGGCGCGGCGGTGCTGGTGTAGCAGGTCGGGCCACGGGTCAGGGGCCGCGTCGGCGATCTCGGAAAGGCTCGGCTCCCCGGTCATCCCCAGCTCAAGGGCGACCGCCTGGGACTGGGCCGCCCGCAGGACCTCGGTCTGCCGGATCTGGTCCAACACCATCTCGACCTCGCGGGTGGCGTGCGCCAACCAGCGCGAACGCCCCGCCGCCAGCAGCAGCTGCTCCTCTTCCAGCTTGAACAGGAGCAGCTCCATCAGCTCCCGCGTCCGGAACAGGACGCTGGACAGCTCCGTCAGGCTCACGGCCGTACTCCCGTCGTCGTCGTGACCGCTGGTGGTCGCGGCCCTCACAGGCTTCATGTTCGGCGCCGGGTTGGGCCGGCTGAGGAGTTTCCCGCTGGGTTGGGGACCCAAAGCAACCAGCCGGCAACCGAGCGTGTAACCCGGTGGTACCCGTGAACGCGAAATCTGTTCCTTGTCCGACAGCGCCGGCCACTGGCCGACCAGGAAAGGAACGCGATGACCACCACCGCCACCGCACCCACCATCGGCAGCGACCGTGAGGAAATGATCCGCTCGCACATGCCGCTGGTAGGCCACCTGGTTCGCGAGATGCTCGGCCGCCTTCCGGCCCACGTCCAGCGCGACGACCTCACCTCCGCCGGTCTCACCGCACTGGTGACCGCCGCCAAGTCCTTCGACGCCACCCGGGGCATCCCGTTCGCCCGCTTCGCCTCCAACCGCGTCCGGGGCGCGCTGCTCGACGAGCTGCGCGGCCAGGACTGGGCCAGCCGCTCGGTGCGCTCCCGGGCCCGCCAGACCGACACCGCCCGCCAGCAGCTCACCGCCGCCCTGGGCCGGCTGCCCACCCCGTCGGAGCTGGCCGAGGCGATGGGCGTCGGGATCTCCGAGGTCACCTCAGTAGAAGAGGACGTGCAACGGGCCGTGGTGCTCAGCCTGCAGGGCTTCACCGCCGGCACCGCCGAGGACCTGGTCACCGAGCGCGACCCGGGCCCGGAGGAGGTGCTGCTGCACCGCGAGCAGATCGGCTACCTGCACGATGCCATCGCCGCGCTGCCCGAGCGGCTGCGGCTGGTCGTCACCCGGTACTTCCTGGAGGAGCGCCCGATGGCCCTCATCGCCGAAGAGCTGGGCGTCACCGAGTCCCGCGTCTCCCAGCTCCGCGCCGAGGCGCTGACCCTGCTCAAGGACGGCATGAACACCCAGCTCAACCCGGAGCTGGTGGACCATGGCGTCCGTGCCGAAGGCTGCGTCGCCCGCCGCCGCGCCTCCTACTACGCGGAGGTCGCTGGCCGGGGCTCGCTCGGCAGCCGCCTCGCCATGACCAACCACCTGGGCATGCCAGTGCGCCCGGCCGCCGCCTGAACCACCGCGGCGAAAACAGTTCGAGAAAACCGCTGGCAAACCTTCAGACCACCCGGCTCCAGCCGATTGGAGTGGGTGACCGGCACACGGAAGGCCGGTAGTTCGGACCCAACTCAAGGAGGAAATAGTCATGGGTCTTCGTATCAACCAGAACATCGCGGCAATGAACTCGTACCGGAACCTGTCGGTGACGGACGGTCAGATGTCGAAGTCGCTGGAGAAGCTGTCCTCGGGTTTCCGGATCAACCGGGCCGCCGATGACGCCGCTGGTCTGGCGATCTCCGAGGGCCTGCGCGCGCAGGTCGGTGGCCTCAAGGTCGCCGTCCGTAACGCGCAGGATGGTATCTCCGTGGTGCAGACCGCGGAAGGCGCCCTGACCGAGACGCACTCCATCCTGCAGCGTATGCGTGACCTGGCGGTGCAGGCGTCCAACGACGGCGCGCTCAGCGACACCGACAAGGCCAAGGCGGACGCCGAGTACCAGGAGCTCGTGCTGGAGCTCGACGACATCGCCAACAACACCACGTTCAACGGCACCAACCTGCTTGACGGCTCCTACGCCGGCAAGGATTTCCAGGTCGGCGCCAACGCCAACGAGACGCTCCAGATCACCATCGGTGACATGACTGCGGCCACGATCATGGGCGCGGTCGGCGACCTGACCGACTCCGCCAACGCTCAGACCGAGCTGGCGGCCGTCGACACCGCGATCGCGGCGGTCTCCACCCAGCGGGCGAGCCTGGGCGCCACCCAGAACCGCCTCGAGCACAAGATCAACAACCTCAATGTCACCGTGGAAAACCTGAGCGCCTCGGAGAGCCGGATCCGTGACACGGACATGGCGCAGGAAATGATGAGCTTCACCCGCTCGCAGATCCTGACCCAGGCCGGCACCGCGATGCTCTCTCAGGCCAACCAGGCCTCGCAGGGTGTCCTGCAGCTGCTCCGCTGATCCTGGCTGAGCCGCCTTCACAACTTAAAAGCCTCAGATAACTGAATAGACAACCGAATAAAGGGGCGGTCGGCATTCGCCGGCCGCCCCGTTTCATCAAGCGGTGGCACCACGAAAGGAGCTGATCATGGGTTCCATGAGTATCGACGGCATCGTCAGCGGCCTCGGCACGGGCGATCTCATCAATCAGCTCATGCAGATCGAGGCGCTGCCCCAGACCGCGCTGAAGAAGAAGGTCGACCTACAGGGCAAGGTCGTCACGTCGCTACAGGGCGTCAACTCCAAGTTCGCGACGATGATGAAGGCCGCCAAGGACCTCTCCAGCGCCGACATCTGGGGCGCCATGAAGGCGACCAGCAGCTCGAACGCCGCGATCGCCACCGCTGGGACCAACGCGATCGCCGGCTCGCTGACCTTCAAGGTCGACTCGTTGGCCGCCGCGCACACCGTCACCTTCGCCGGACGGGTCGCCGCCACCACCGACGCGGTCATCTCCGGCGCGAGCCTGGACGTTCAGCTCGCGGACGGCACCACCACGACGGTCAACCCGGCCAGCCAGTCGCTCACCGACGTGGTCAAGGCGATCAACAACACGGCCAACGCTGCCTACACCGCCGCCGCCGTGCAGACCTCGCCCGGCCAGTTCGCCCTCCAGCTCACCGCCAAGGAGACCGGCGCCGCCAACGCCTTCACCGCCCCGCCCGAGATCGACGGGCTCGGCGCCCAGACGATCAGCACCCAGGGCTCGGACGCGCAGATCACCGTCGGCACCGGCGCCACCTACACCGTCACCTCGGAGACCAACGTCTTCGAGAATGTGCTGCCCGGCGTGACCATCACCGCCGTGCAGAAGCAGGCCGCCGCCGACGCCCCGGTCAGCGTCACCATCGGCGCCGACGCGAGCGCCGTCGCCGACAAGGTCAAGGCGCTCGTCGACGCCGCCAACGCAGCGCTCACCGAAATCTCGGTGCAGACCAGGACCAAGAACGGCACCGCATCGGGCGGGGCGCTGGCCGGTGACTCGACCATGCGCAAGCTCGCCGGCGACATCCTCTCCGCCATCGGTGGCGGCGGCGGCGCGGCGCTCGGCTCGTACAGCCAGGTGGGCATCCAGGCCAGCCGGGACGGGTCGATCGCGTTCGACAAGCAGAAGTTCCTGGACGCCTACCAGGCCGACCCGACGACGGCGCAGAAGTTCTTCGACGACTTCAGCGACGTCCCGCACGCCAACGCGACCGCCGACGTGTTCAACGCCGGCTGGGACACCGCCAACGGCCTCGCCCGCAAGCTGGACGTCATCGGCCGGATCGCGTCCGAAGGTCTGCGTCTGCCGACGACGCCGCCGGGCGCAGCTACCGAGGGCCTGCTCCCGGGTCTCATCAAGCGCAAGAACGAGTCGATCGGCGATCTCAACGACCTGGTGGCTTCCTGGGACCTCAGGTTGGAAACCCGGCGCACCACGCTGTCGCGACAGTTCAACGCCATGGAAGTCGCGCTCGGCAAGATGAAGTCGCAGTCGAGTTGGCTCTCCGGTCAGCTCTCCAGCCTGTCCGGCTGACCTTTCCCGCCTGAGCCCGCGATCCCCACGCAGAGAGCAGCAGTCTGATGACCACCCCATCGAACCCCGCGCTCCGCGAGCGCTACCTGCGCGACGCAGTGGCCACCGCATCGCCGGCCAAGTTGCTGGTCATGCTGTACGACCGCCTGGTGCTCGACCTGGCCCGGGGCGAGCAGGCGCTGCGCGACGGCGACAACACCGAGGCCCGGGCGCAGCTCCAGCACGCCCAGGACATCCTCATGGAGCTGCGGGCGTCCCTGGACACCACGTTGTGGGATGGCGGCCCTGGCCTGGCCCAGCTGTACTCGTTCCTGCTCACCGAACTGATCCAGGCGAACGTCCGTAAGGAGCCGGATCGGGTCGCCAGCTGCAAGACGCTGGTCGAGCCGCTGCGGGATGCCTGGCGGGAAGCTGCGACGGCCGCCGCCACCCCCGCCTGAGGCCGCGATGACCACAGATGAGTGGCGGAGCGCCTGGAAGGCGGCGTTGGACGCCCTTGAGCAGGACGTCGAGACCGTCGAGACGATGCTGGCCGAGGAGCACCGGTTGCAGGAGATCGAGCTGAGCTCGGGCTGGACGCCGCCGGCGAATCTGGGCCCGCTGCCGCTGGACCTGCGACCGCGCGCCGACGAGATCCTGACCCGGCAGCTGGCCGCCGCGCAGGCGCTGAGCATGGCGATGACCGCCAACCGGCGGCAGTCGGCCTTCGCGGCGAAGGTCGAGAACGGCGATCCCGGGAAGAATCCGCCGGCTTACCTGGACGTGTCCATGTGAGCGACGGCGCGTCGCGTTCGCAGTAGGCTCTGACTTACCCCCGCTGACCACCACGCGCCACGGTCGACGGCGCGCCACGGTTCGATCTGGGGGTGCCGCCTGTGCGGACACGGCAGCCGGCGAAGGCAGCCCCGCCGAGCCGCGCCTCGACGCTCTCGGCACGGTTCCGCCTGACGCACCCCACCCCCGAAAGCACCTCATTCGGGATTTACGGGGTGATTATCGGTGCCGGGGTCATGACCGCCTCGCACGCCGAGTCGACCCTCCAGCTGGTCGCCGCGGTGCTCGTCACACTGATGATCTATTGGGCCGCCGAGCGGTACTCGCGCCTGGTCGCCGACCGGATCCACGCCGGGCACCGGCCCGACTGGCGCCGGCTGCGCGCCCAGCTGTCCACCGGCTGGGAAATCGTCACCGCCTCGATGCTGCCGTTGGGTGTGCTGGTCGCGGTGCGGGCGGCGGGGGTCCCGCTGCCGCAGGCGGTGATGTGGGCCCTGGTCAGCAGCACCCTGCTGCTGTGTCTGGCCGGCTGGGAGGTCGGACGGCACGGCCAGCTCACCACCCTGGAGCGGCTCGTCTCGGCGAGCGTCGCCGGAGCGTTCGGGGCCGCGATGATCGTGCTCAAGGCCAGCCTGCACTGAGGTTTCGGACCGCAACCGAGCAGCAACCGAACATCGCATTGCGTAGCACCCGCGCCCACTGACAGTAGTGGGTGAGCAAGGAGCTCACTTCACGCCGAGGGACCGGCATCCAGACAGCAAGCATCGAGGGGAGCAGCTGCCTGTGTTCGACGATGTGTCCTCGGCAGCCCTGCGGGTTGCCCTCACCGGGCTGGCGCAGCGCCAGCGGGTGATCGCGAACAACATTTCCAACATCGAGACGCCGGGCTTCCGAGCCGGTCGGGTGCAGTTCGAGGAGGCCCTCAAATCGGCCGTCGACTCCACCGACGACGGGAAGCTGGTCGGGATGACCGACGTCAACACGGCGCAGTCGTTGGAACCGACCCGACTCAACGGCAACAACGTCAACCTCGATCACGAGACGCTGTCCAACATCGACACCGGGCTGCGATACCAGCTGATGCTGCGCGCGCTGGACAACAAGTACTCCGGTCTCAACAAAGTGATCAAGGGGCAGTGACATGAGCCTGTTCGACTCGATCGGCATCGCCGGCACCGGCGTGACCGTGTACCGCAAGTGGCTGGACGCGGTCTCGGACAACATCGCGAACATGAACAACGCCGCCCCCACCAACGGCGCGGCCTTCCAGGCCCGGTACGTGGTCGCCCAGGAGGCGGCCGACGGCAAGGGCGCCCAGGTCGGCGGGATCGAGCTGGGCAGCGCGGAGGGTCGGATGGTGCACGAGCCGAACCACCCGAACGCCGACGCCAACGGCTACGTGCGCTACCCGGACATCAACCTGTCCGACCAGATGGGTTCGTTGATCATGGCGCAGCGCGGCTACCAGGCGAACCTCACCGTGGTGGACCGGGCCAAGACCGCCTACGAGGCTGCCCTGCAGCTCGGTCGTAGCTGATGACGTCGCCGATCGAGGCGATCGGCGCAGTGAGCGGCCTTGGCGGCCCCCTGCCCATCGCGCCTGTCGACACCACGCTGGATCTCGGGGCGGCAAAGCCCGTCGAGGGCGCCGGCGGCGACTTCGCCGCGACCCTCAACAACAGCCTCCAGCAGGTCCAGGACATGCAGCACAACACGAACGACATGGCGGTCCAGGCGGCCACCGGCAACCTGAACGACGTGCATGACTACATGATCGCGAGCGCCGAGTCCGGCATCGCGAGCTCGCTGACCGTGGCCGTCCGGAACAAGGCTCTTGAGGCCTTCCAAGAGATCATGAGGATGCAGGCTTGATGGGCGATCGGATTCCCGCACCGCTGCGCCGCATTGGCGGCGCCTTCGGATCCTTCACCGCCGGCCAGAAGGCCGTCACGATCATCAGCGTTCTGGTGCTGGGAATCGGCGGCTTCTTCTTCGCCACCTGGGCCTCGCAGCCGACGATGGCCCCGCTGTTCAGCAACCTCTCCGGCGGTGACGCCAACGCGATCGTCGAGGAGCTGACCACCGCTGGCGCGCCGTACGAGCTGACCGACGGCGGCGCCACCATCATGGTCCCTAGCGACCAGGTGTACGACCTGC
This sequence comes from Pilimelia columellifera subsp. columellifera, assembly GCF_039532605.1. Lineage (NCBI taxonomy): Bacteria > Bacillati > Actinomycetota > Actinomycetes > Micromonosporales > Micromonosporaceae > Pilimelia > Pilimelia columellifera. Next base: position 239,636 of record NZ_BAAARY010000003.1, on the reverse strand, counting down.
GGATCAAGATGAGCGGCGCCGGGCTGCCGGCCCAGGCCGACACCGGCTACGCGCTGCTTGACAAGCAGGGCATCACTACCAGCGACTTCATGCAGCACGTCGGCTACCAGCGGGCGCTGGAAGGCGAGCTGTCGAGCACGATCAAGTCGATCGAGGGCGTCAAGGGCGCCACCGTGCACCTGGTCATCCCGCAGAAGGACATCTTCTCGGATGACGAGAAGAAGCCGACCGCGTCGGTGCTGGTCACCTCGCAGTCGGGCACGACGCTCGACGACGAGCAGGTCCGCGCCGTGGTGCACCTGGTCGGATCCAGTGTGGAGGGTCTGGACCCCAAGGACGTCACGGTCGCCGACTCCAACGGCACCGTGCTGTCCACCGGCGACGGTCGCGGCATCGCCGGTGGCGCCGCCGGCGGCAACCAGCGCGAGCAGGCCACCCAGGCGTACGAGGTCCGGATGAACACCGCCCTGCAACGGATGCTGGAGAGCGTCGTGGGCCCGGGCAAGGCGATCGTCAAGACGACCGCCGAGATCGACCTGGACGAGACCGAGACCAAGTCGCAGCGGTACGTGGCCGACCCGGCCGTCCCGCCGCTGACCGAGACCACCAAGGAAGAGACCTACACCGGCGGCGCCGGCGCCAATGGCGGCGTGCTGGGCCCGGACAACATCCAGGTCCCGAACGGGGCGAACGGCGGCGGGGACTACGAGTCGACCGAGGAGGCCCGACGTAACGCCGTCGGCCTGGTCACCGAGACCCGCCAGGCCGCGCCCGGCACCGTCAACCGGCTGAACGTGTCGGTGCTCATGGACGCCAACACCGCCGCCGGGATCGACCAGGCGCAGGTGCAGCAGATGGTCTCGGCGGCCGCGGGCATCAACGCCCAGCGCGGCGACACGATGGCCGTCACGATGCTGCCCTTCGACACCGCCGCGGCGGACGCCGCGAAGGACCAGGAGAAGGAGGCGACCGAGGCCGAGAACACCGCGCAGCTGATCTCGATGGCGAAGACCGCCGGCCTGGTGCTGCTGGTGCTCATCCTGATCCTGCTGGCCTGGCTGTCGAACCGGAAGAAGCGCACCCAGCTGACCGAGGAGGAGCTGGCCGAGCTCGCCGCGATGCAGGCGTCGCTGGTGGCCGAGGCCGAGGCCGGCAGGGCGTTGGAGGCCGGCGACCAGCTGGCGCTGGAGGCCGCCGAGGACCATGGCCCCAACCGTCGCGAGGAGATCTCCGAGATGGTCGCCAACCAGCCGGAGGAGGTCGCCGTCCTGTTGCGTAGCTGGCTCGCCGACCGCCGTAGCTGAACCCATTAGCTGGATCCGAGGGGAGGTACCGACATGACCTTAGCTATCGCTTCGTCCGAGATGAACGGCATCCGCAAGGCCGCCGTGATGATCCTCCAGATGAGCAAGGAGGACTCGGCCAAGATCCTGAGCCAGCTCCGCGAGTCCGAGGTCGAGGAGATCATGGCCGAGGTGGCCCGCCTCGGCTCAGTCGACGCCGACACCGCCTCCGGCGTGCTGGAGGAGTTCCACCTCATGGCCGCCAGCCACAAGGTGGCCACCCAGGGCGGCATGGAGAACGCCCGGGAGATGCTGGAGGCCACCCTCGGCAAGGAGAAGGCCGCCGCTATCCTCGACCGGCTGTCGGCGGTCGTCACCGACATGCCGTTCAAGTTCATCAACAACGCCGACCCGCGCCAGGTGCTGTCGTTCATCCAGCACGAGCACCCGCAGACGATCGCGCTGGTGCTGGCGCACACCACCTCGACGATGGCCTCGCAGATCCTGTCCGGGCTGGCCCCGGAGCTACAGGCGGACGTGGCGCACCGGATCGCGGTGATGGACCGCACCTCACCGGAGATCATCCGGCAGGTCGAGTCGTCGTTGGAGAAGAAGATCTCCTCGGTGCTCCAGCCCAGCGAGTTGTCCCGCGTCGGCGGCCTCCAGCCGCTGGTGGACATCATCAACCGTGCCGACCGCGCCACCGAGCGGCTCATCCTGGAGAGCCTCGAGGCGCGCAGCCCCGAGATCGCCGAGGAGATCCGGCGGCGGATGTTCATGTTCGAGGACGTCGTGCTGCTGGAGGACCGGGCAGTGCAGCTGGTGCTGCGCGCGGTCGAGACCAACGACCTCGCCATCGCCCTCAAGGGCGTCAACGACACCGTCCGCGACAAGGTCACCCGCAACCTGTCCGAGCGGGCCCGGGAGAACCTCGTCGAGGAGATCGACCTGCTCGGCCCGGTCCGGCTGCGCCAGGTGGAGGAGTCGCAGGCCAAGATCGTCCAGGCGATCCGTTCGCTCGAGGAGCGCGGCGAGATCGAGATCAACCGGGGTGGTGACGACGATGAGTTCGTTTCCTGAGTCCGACCCGGTGCTGCGCGGCGCGCAGGCCAGCAAGGTGACCGCGGCCAGCTTCAACACCGACCTGCGGTCGGCGGTGCCGGCGCCCAGCAGGCTCGTCGACGAGGCCCGCGCCGCCGCCCGCACCGCCGGGTATGCCGCGGGGTGGGCGCAGGGTCAGCAGGCCGCCCGGATCGCCGCCCAGGCAGAGGCCGACCAGCGGGCTGCCGCGCAGGCCGCCCAGGACGTCGCCCGAGCCGCCGCGCTCAACACCGCGTTGACGGCGATGGCGCTGGCTGCGGCGTCAGTGGAGTCACGGGAACTGGCGCTTCTGACCGATCTATCGGAAACGATCGTGGCGGCGGCGCTGACGCTCACCGAGGCCGTCATCGGCTACGAGCTCGACCACGGCCCCGACGGGGCGATGGCCGCGGTCCGGCGGGCGCTGAGCATGGCGCCCACCGCTGAGGACATCACTGTACGGCTGCACCCGAACGATCACCAGGCGATCACCGGCGAGGCGACCCCCGCCAAGCAGAGTGTTGACGGTCGGGAGATCACCCTGCGGCCCGACGCCACGCTGCACCCCGGGGACGCCATCGCCACCTTCGGGGTCACCGAGATCGACGCCACCGTTGCCGGCGCGCTCGCGCGCGCCAGAGAGGTGCTGAGCCTGTGACCGCCGCGCTACGCGACCGACTCAACCGGGCCGCCCAGGCCGCCGCCCCCGAGGTTTCCGGACACGTGACCGGGGCGCTCGGCCTGCGGATGACCATCGAGGGCATCGGCGGACGCGTCGGCGATCTGGTGCGCGTCGGCGAGGGCGACCGGGCCATGCTGGCCGAGGTCACCGCGCTCGACGGCGACAAGCTCCAGTGCCTGCCCCTGGGCCAGCTCACCGGCATCGGCTCCGGCAGCCCCGCCGTCAACACCGGCGCCCCGCTCCAGGTCCCCGTGGGCGAGGTCCTTCGCGGTCGCATCCTCGACGGCCTCGGGCGGCCGATGGACGGCCTGGGCCCGCTGGTGGGCGCCGAGTACGTCGGCGTCGACGCCGCCCCGCCGCAGGCCCTGGCCCGGCAGCGGATCAAGGACCCGATCACCCTCGGCGTACGGGCCCTGGACACCCTGGTGCCGATGGGCCGGGGGCAGCGCATGGGCATCTTCGCCGGCTCCGGCGTCGGCAAGTCGACTCTCATGTCGATGATCACCCGGGGCACGGACGCGCAGATCAACGTCATCGCCCTGGTCGGCGAACGTGGCCGCGAGGTCCGCGAGTTCATCGAGAACGACCTCGGCCCCGAGGGCCTGGCCCGCTCCGTCGTCATCGTCGCCACCAGCGACCAGGCCCCGCTGGTCCGGCTGCGGGCCGCGTTCGTCGCCACCCGGATCGCCGAGTGGTTCCGCGACGCCGGCGGCGACGTGCTGCTCATGATGGACTCGGTCACCCGGACCGCCATGGCACAGCGGGAGGTCGGCCTGTCGGTCGGCGAGCCGCCGGCCACCCGCGGCTACCCGCCGTCGGTCTTCGCCATGCTCGCCACGCTCATGGAGCGCGCCGGGCCGGGCGAGAACGGGACCATCACCGGCCTCTACACCGTCCTGGTCGAAGGCGACGACCACAACGAGCCGATCGCCGACTCGGCCCGCTCCATCCTGGACGGCCACATCGTGCTGGACCGTAAGCTCGCCACCGCCGGGCACTTCCCGTCGATCGAGCCGCTGGACTCGATCTCCCGACTCACCAACACGGTGACCAGCCCCGACCAGCGGGCCAAGGCCACCATGCTGCGCCGGCTGCTGGCCGCCCACCGCGACGTGCGGGAGCTGGTCGAGATCGGCGCCTACGTCACCGGCACCAACGCCGACGCCGACCTCGCGCAGGCCCTGTGGCCGCAGATCACCGCGTTCCTGCGTCAGGACCTCGACGACCCCACGACGGCCGCCGGCGCCTGGGACCAGCTCTCCGCGCTGCTGCGCGCCGCCCCGATCGAAGGGAGCACCGTCTGATGGCCCGATTCCGTCTCAGCACGGTCCTGCGCGCCCGCCAGGCGCAGGAGGACGTGCGCAAGGCCGAGGTCGTGCGGGCCCGCGGCGCCGCCCGGCACGCCCGCAGGAACGCCGACGAGCGCGCCGACGCCCTGCGCGCCACCGACGCCTCGCCGGTCGGGACCGCCCGCGCCGTCGTCGCCGCGCTGGCTGCCCGGCACGCGCTGGCCGCCGGCCTGTCGGCCGCCCACCACGCCATCGGGGAAGCCGACGCCCACGTCGACGCCCAGACCGCCGACCTGGCCGAGGCCGCCAAGCGCCGGCGCGTCGTCGAGCGCCTCGGCGAGCGCCACGCCGCCGCGCAGAAGGCGCACGCCGCCGCCGTCGAGCAACGTGCCATCGACGAGATCGCCATCACCGCCGCCGCCCGTGCCGGGGACCTCATCTCGTGAGCCTGATGGACATGGTGGGCCGCATCCAGGCCCTACAGTCGCAGTTCGCGCCGCAGCAGCCGGCCGCTGTGAGCCAGGCGAACGCCGCCGCGTTCGCCAGCAAGCTGGCCGCGGCGACCGGCACGGCCAGCACTGCCGCCGGCGGCACGGGCGGGGTCTCCGGCAAGGACGTCGTGGCCGGCGCCAAGAAGCACCTCGGCGTGCCCTACGTGTTCGGCGGAACGAACCCCAAGACCGGACTGGACTGCTCCGGGCTGGTCCAGCGGGTCTTCAAGGATCTGGGCGTCAAGCTGCCCCGGATCGCCTCCGACCAGGCCAAGCAGGGCGAGAAGGTGCCGAACATGGCGCAGGCCAAGCCCGGCGACCTGCTCACCTTCGGCGACCCGGCCTGGCACATCGGGATCTACGTCGGCGGCAACAAGATGCTGCACGCGCCACAGCCCGGCCAGAACGTCAAGATCGAGGCGATCTGGCAGAAGCCGACCTCGATCCGCCGGATCGTGCCGGCCGAGGCGACGGCGGCGACCACGGCGACGGCTGGCGTGCGGCCGGCGTCGATGGGCGCCAACGCGGTCACGGGGGTGCCGTACGCGAACCTGTTCAACGCCGCCGGCGCCAAGTACGGGGTGTCGCCGAAGCTGCTCGCCGCGATCGCCAAGGTCGAGTCGGGCTACAACGCCAAGGCCGTCAGCCCCGCCGGCGCCCGTGGCCTCATGCAGATCATGCCGGCTACCGCCCGCGAGATGAACGTCAACCCGATGGATCCGGCATCCGCGGTGAACGGCGCCGCCCGGATCATGCGCGGCAACCTGAAGAAGTTCGGCTCCGTGGACCTGGCCCTCGCCGCGTACAACGCCGGCGGCGGAGCGGTGCAGCGGTACGGGGGCATTCCGCCGTTCGCCGAGACCCAGGCGTACGTGCCGAAGGTCAAGCGCGCCCTGGCAAAGCTCGGTTAAGAGGAGCAGAGACGATGACCATGCCCGTGATTCCCACCGCGCCGGCGACCGCCGGCCGCGCCGGGGCAGCCCGTTCCGGCGGCGCGCCGGTCGCCGTCGGCGGCGCCGACTTCCCCGCGGCGCTGGCCGCGGCCGTCGAGACCGCGACTACCACCGGCCAGCAGCCCGAGGGCGGGCAGACCGACGGCCAGGACCAGCGCGACGACCAGCTCCCGGCCAACGGCGTCGTCGTCCCGCCGGCCGATGCCGCCATGGCCCTGGCCGTGGCGGCCGTCGGCGCCGCGCCAATCACCGGGACGCCGCCCCCGACCGTCCTGACGTCTCAGCAGGTCGCCGTGCCGGGCGCCGGCACGGCGACCGGTCCTGCCAGGCTCACCGCCGCTGCCGTGGCCGGGCCGGCGCTCGCCGAGGCGGCGCCGGGCGGCACACCCGCCGCCGGACCGCAGCCGCCGGCCGGCCGACCGACCCCAGCCGCCGACGGCGCGCTCGCGACGGTCGCTGCCTCGCCGTCCGCGGCCACCGGCACGCTCACCGCCGCCGGAACGCCGACAGTCGCGGCTGCCGGAACGCCGGGAGTCGCCGCCGAGGGAACGAACCGTGGACCGGCCACGACGGTCGCCGCCCCGGCGCCGGCCACCGGCCAGGCAGGCGCCGCGACCGGGGCCGGCCAGCAGGTCGCGCCGACAGCGCAGGCCGCCGGCGGCGGCACGGCCCTGACCGCGCCGACGTCAGCGGCGGCTGAGGCCGCGCCGACCGCTGTCACCGCCACGGCCGGCGCGCCGGCGCCAGTCGAGACGCCCGCCCCGGTCGTCGCCGCGCCGGCAGCGGCCGGTCTCGCCGCGCCGGCCGGGCCGGCCCCGCGCGCTGCGCCCGTCCCGGTCGCGCCGGCGCCCCCCGCCGCCCCGGCCACGCCGGCGCAGCAGATGGCGACCCACATCGTGCCGCTCAAACTCGACGCCGACGGGGTGCACCGCCTCACCGTCCACCTGCACCCGGCTGACCTCGGCGCGGTCAGCGTGGTCGCTGAGGTGCGCGACGGCGCCATCGCCGTCCAGATCACCGGGGCGACCGAAGCGGGCCGGGAGGCGCTCCGGGCGTCGCTGCCGGACCTTCGTCGGGAACTGGCCCAGGCCGGCTTCCAGGACACCGCGCTGGACCTGCGGCAGGACGCCGGCCCCGGCCAGCAGCGCCATCAGTCCGCCATGCCCGGCGCCCGCGGCGGCAACGGCGCGACCCTGCCGGAGCCGGAGCCGTTGCCGGCCCCGACCGCCATGCCCGCCGGCCGGCAGCTCGATCTCCAACTCTGACCACCACGACAGGAGTAACCAGATGACCAACCCGCTGTCCTCAAGTACGGGCTCACCCACGCCGATCAACCAGGTGCTGGGGAAATTCCCCGCCCAGACCACCGGTGGCGGCCAGGACATGGGCAAGGACACCTTCCTCAAGCTCCTCGTCGCCCAGCTGAAGTACCAGGACCCGATGAGCCCCAGCGACGGAACCCAGTTCCTCGCCCAGACCGCGCAGTTCACCCAGGTCGAGAAGCTCAGTGAGCTGGCGAAGGCGCAACAGAGCATGGTCACCGCCCAGCTCACCCTCAGCGCCAGCAACATGGTCGGCCGCACCATCAGCTACGACGACGCCGCCGGCGTCACCCAGACCGGAGTCGTCACCTCAGCAATGTTGGGCAGCGACCCGACCCTCAAGGTCGGGGACAAGGATGTGCCGCTGTCCTCGGTCAAGGAAGTCCACAAGTAAGCCCCTTGTCACCCTTGCCCTGACCCGACTGCCCCAAAGGACACCCCACACATGCTTCGTTCGCTCTTCTCCGGCATCAGCGGCCTGCGCACCCACCAGACCATGATGGACGTGACCGGCAACAACATCGCCAACGTCAACACCACCGGCTACAAGACCAGCCAGGCCACGTTCCAGGACACCCTCAGCCAGATGCTCCAGCCGGCGGGCGCTCCGGCCGGCGGTCTGGGCGGCTCGAACCCGGCCCAGGTGGGACTGGGCGTGCGACTGTCGGGGATCACCACCAACTACGGCCAGGGCGCGGCCCAGATGACCGGCCGTAGCACCGACCTCATGATCCAGGGCGACGGCTTCTTCGCGGTCGACAACGGCGCCGAGACCCTGTTCACCCGCAACGGCTCGTTCTCCTTCGACGCCGGTGGCACCCTGGTCACCAACGGCGGTCTCAAGGTGATGGGCTGGCAGGCCGACGCGGCCGGCGCCATCAACCCCAACGGCGCCGCGGGCGAGGTGACCCTGCCGATGGGCGCGCTCCTCGCGCCTACGGTGACCAACAACGCGGTCTTCAGCGGCAACCTGCCCGGCAACCAGCCCGTCGCGTCCGCCCTCACCACCTCGATGACCGTCTACGACGCCGCCGGCACCGCCTCCACCCTGTCGGTGACCTTCACCAAGACGGCGGCCACCACGTGGGATGTCTCCTACAACGGCGGCGCGACCGTGCACGGCACCCTCACCTTCGACGCGGCCGGCGCGCTGGTCGGCGGCAGCCCGGTGATCGACCCGGCCACGGGCATCTCCAGCGACCTGGACGGCATCACCGCCTACTCCGGCAACGCGACAGTGAACCCGCAGTCCCAGGACGGCTCGGCGATGGGCTCCCTCCAGTCGTTCACCATCTCGAAGGACGGCATCATCAACGGCGTCTTCTCCAACGGTCTCAAGCAGCCGCTGGGCCAGATCGCCCTGGTGAACTTCAACAACCCGACCGGTCTGGAGAAGGCCGGCGACTCGATGTACCGCAACACGGTCAACTCGGGCCCGATCCAGTGGGGCACCCCGGGCACGGGCGGGAAGGGCGTGCTGTCGTCCGGCTCGCTGGAAATGTCGAACGTGGACCTTGCGCAGGAGTTCACCAACCTGGTCATCGCCCAGCGCGGCTTCCAGGCCAACTCGCGGGTCATCACGACCAGCGACTCGCTGCTCGAGGACCTGGTGAACCTCAAGCGATAAGCAGGTCCGGATAAGTCGACGGGGGTCGGGGCGCATCAGCGCCCCGACCCCCGCTTCGCGTCCGGCAAGAGGCGACGTCGACTCATAAACGGTTGCGGCGTCACTCATTGCCCAGGCTGGCGACAACAATTCGTGGAGGAGCGTCGGGCACGCTCTTCAGCACTTATTCACTCGAACGAGAATTGCTGGCGACAGCAACGGAAAACGTCTTGCCGGTTTACCATGCTTTCGCAATGCCGTGACCAGCGCCGGAGATGTCTCCGACGCCCGCCGCAGTCTATCTAGCCTGATATATGCGGGTGATTCTGGACGTATCTCACCTATCTGCTGGCCCTTCGCCACACCAACGACGACCCCGCTCCGTGTCCCAGAATGGGCCGAACGGACACTGTAGGGTCCACCAATCGAAGGTTCCCGGTCTTGTTGACCGCCGAGTATCGAGTATCGCCGCTCTGAAACGTAAGATATTTTCATCCAGCTCACCTGAATGGATTAACGAGTAGGTGGAATGGGGTCCCATCGGTATAGGCTCTCGTCGGCCAATGAGCACATTGCCCTTCACCGGGCATGTGTTGGCCACGGAGGGCGGCCGTTCCCGCCATAATCGTCCCGAAGGGATACTCTCGTTATGCGCACTGCTGTAGTCCGCACCGCTCTGGTCGTCGCTGCCGCCGCCGCGGCGCTCGCCACCGGCGCGCCCGCCCTGGCCGGGCCGCCCCCCACCTTCAACTCGGCGGACATCGTCCTGAGCGGCGGCAACGCCAACAGCCTCTCGCACTGCGTGAACTACGCCAAGACCTCCCTCAGCTACGGCAAGAAGCCGCGGTCGAACGCCTGCCGCAGCTTCGCCAAGGCCAACGGTGGCACGGTCACGCTGGACAACGTCTCGGTCTTCGTGAACCAGGAAGGCAGCCTCGACGGCGGCGGCCGCACCTACAACAAGGCGCGGGTCGCGATCGTGGGCGGCGACGCCAACGCGATCTCCTCCTGCATGAACGTCCTGCAGGGCACCGCGAACAACCAGCAGACCAACACCTGCAAGAGCGGCGCCAAGGCCAACGGCGGCAACGTCCACCTGAAGGACGTCAGCATCACGGTCATGCAGCTCGGAAGCTGATTCATGCGACGGCCGGGGCCCTCGGGTCCCGGCCGTCGCGCTAGCGCCAGCCACCCGCGCCCGACCATTCCCCCTTATTCGCGTGTCTGAACCGCCGGATCGGCGCCCAGCCGTTGCGCCCTCGCTGGCCAACGGCCGACGGCCGTTTCCGGTCAAGTGCTCTGCGTAGGAGGAACCCATCGTGCCCGTCCACACCGGCCAGACGTACCAGACCTCGGCAGCCGTTCCCGCACGTCTCCGGCGCATGTCGCGTCAGGCGAGCCGCGTCGCGGCGACGATAGGCGTCTCCACCGCCATGATCCTCACCGGCGGCGTCCCGGCGTCAGCGGCGCCGGTCGACCGTTTCACGATCGGCCGGGCGGTCTGGAACGGTGACGTCGCGCACGTGGTGTTCCGCCAGGTCGGCCTGAAGCCGCGGTCAGCGAACCGGGTGGCCGTCCGGGCAACCGGCGCTGTCGTCGCCGTCTGCCTTCGGGCGGGCGTCCCGATCCTCACCACCCGCTCGTCCGGGACCGTCGGGACCGTCGTCCGCCAGGTCGCCAACCGGCGCGGCGCCGTCACCGTGACGCGTCGGCTCCGGCTGGAGGTCGCCACGCCCCGGATCGAGGGCCTGAACTGCGTCCTTGAGGTTCGCCGCACCGTACGAGTAACGCTGCACGACCTACACACCGGCGCGGTGAGAACGATCCACGGCCGCGCCTGACTTTGCTGGGAGAATCTGAAATGCATCGCAACCTGTTCCTGTCCGGCGCCACGGCCCGCGTGCTCGCGGCCGTCGCCACCGGCGCAGTCGCCATAACCACCATGCCCGCCGCCGCGCTCGCCGCGGATGTCGACATCCGCATGCTCGGCGGCAACGGAAACGCGTCGGTCGTGTGCGGCAACGTCGCCACCGCCGTCCAGCTCGCCCAGCAGAAGAGGCTCAAGCTCCAGCACAGCCGCTGCACCGCCGACGCCTCCGGCGGAACGGTCACCCTGGAGAACGTGGACATCTACGTCTCCGCGGCGGCGCAGGCGGCCAACCGCAACAACCCGGTCCTCAACGCGTTGGAAGAGGGCCCGCAGCGGGACAAGGACCACTGTGCCACGCGCCGGTCGGCCCAGAGCGGCGCCGGTCACCAGCTCAACATCTGCTCGGCGAGCGCCGTCGGCGGCCGGGTCCTGCTGGAGGCGGTCCGTCAGGTCCACCGGGACCGCAACGGCCAGACCAGCACCCGCCAGATCGACCGGCTGGAGATCGCGCCGTCGGCGTTCGGCGTCGGCGACGCCGACTGCAAGAACATCATCTCCGACCCGCGTGACCAGCGGGATGACTGCCTCGGCGAGGCGTCCGGCGCGCTGATGAACCTGCGCGGCGTCGACGCCGTCGTCCGGAGCGCCGGCGCGCCGAACGTCGTCCGCAAGGGCATCACGATCGACCTGCGCGGCGGCACGGCCACGAACTACGTGTACTGCTTCAACGTCGCCGACGGCGCCGGCCACGTCCGCCAGATCAACCAGTGCTCGGCGAAGTCCCGCGGCGGCGACGTCGTCCTCAAGAACGTGAACATCCACACCCAGTCATGATCGGGCGGTCAACACCTCCCCGGGGGCGTTGACCGCTGAGCCGAGGGGCCGGGCGCGCATCCGACACGCGCCCGGCCCCTCGGCCCTTCCCGGAGTCGGCCAGCTCAGCTGACGACGTCCTTGCGCAGGAACCGCCACCACGCCGCCGACAGGAACACCGTCACGTAGACGATCGCCGACACCGCGCCCTTGACGATGTCGTCGGTCTGGGCCGGCGTCGACAACAGACCCAGCCAGGCGCTGTTGTAGTGGGTGGGCAGCAGGTCCCGCAGACCGCCGAGCGCCTCGATCTGGTCCAGGATGCTGGAGACGATCACCAGGACCACCGCGCCACCGACCGCCCCGAGCGGGGCGTCGGTGGAGACCGACAACAGCACGGCCAGGGCCGCCACCACCGACAACGTCACCAGCAGGTAGCTGACGATGCCGAGCAGCCGCAACAGGCCCTCCCCGGCGCTGATGTCGGCGGCCACCGTCGAGGCCAGCGGCTCCCAGCCGTATCTGAGCGTCCCGATCAGCAGGGCCGTGCCGACCAGCAGCACCATCGCGAGCACCGTGTACCCGAGCGCGACCAGGACCTTGGCCAGCAGCAGCCGCGACCGGGGCACCGGGGCCGCCAGCAGGTACCGCAGGCTTCCCCAGCTCGCCTCGCTGGCGATCGGATCGCCGAAGAACAGCGCCACGACGACCACCAGCAGGAACGTCGAGGACACCAGGACGGTGAAGACGGCGAAGTTCACCCCGCCGGCGGTCGCCAGATCGGCGAGGCTGGAGAACTCGCTCCGACGGCCGCCGTCCCCGTCATCATCGTTGCCGAACTGGAACGCCGCCAGGACGATCAACGGCAGCAGCACCATCGCCCCCAGCGCCAGCTGGGTCCGGCGCCGGGCGGCCTGCCGGCCCCACTCCGCGCGCAGCGGCAGGGTGTGCTCGGGTCGGTAACCGACCGCCGCCCCGATGTCCCTGACCATCGTCGAGTCGCTCAACGGTCTCCACTCCCCCGGGTCTGCTCGCCCACGAGGGCGAGGAAGGCGTCTTCGAGCCGCCGCCGCGGCACCACCCGCTCGACCCGCACGCCGGCGCGCACGAGCGCGGCGACCGCCGCCCCACGCGGCACGGTCCCGAGGTCCACGACAAGGTTGTCGGTGTCGTCGATGGCCACCGACACGACGCCGGCCATCTTGTCGAACATCGCCATCGCCGCCGCGGTGTCCCCAACGGTGAAGTAGGTGGTGGGCGAGTCACCGACGATGTCGTCGACCGGTCCGCTGGCCACCACCGCGCCCTTGTGCACCACGATGACATGGCTACAGGTCTGCTCGACCTCGGCGAGCAGATGGCTGGAGACCAGCACCGCCCGGCCGTCGGTGGCGTAGCGGCGCAGCACCTTACGCATCGCGGCGATCTGCGGCGGGTCGAGCCCGTCGGTGGGCTCGTCGAGCACCAGCAGGTCAGGCAGGCCGAGCATGGCCTGGGCGATGGCCAGGCGCTGTTTCATGCCGTGGCTGTACGTGCCGACTTTCCGGTGGACCGAGTCGCCGAGGCCGGCGATGTCGAGCGCCTCCTCGAAGAAGGCGGCGTCGTCGGGGCGTCCGGTGGCATGCCAGTAGGCGGACAGGTTGTCCACCCCGGACAGGTGGGGCAGGAAGCCGGGGCCCTCGACGAGCGCGCCCACCCGCGACAGCACCGGGGCGCCGGGCCCGAGGCGGTGTCCGAAGACCAGGGCGTCCCCGGCGGTGGCGCGGGTGAGGCCCATGAGGACCCGCAGCGTGGTGGTTTTGCCGGCGCCGTTCGGCCCGAGCAGCCCGACGACCTGTCCGCGCTCGACGGTGAAGTCGACGCCCTCGACCGCCACGAACCCGCCCGGGTACTCCTTACGTAGCCCGCGGACCACCAGCGGCGTCTGCTCGAACGGCGCCTCGACGGTGACCGCGACCCGGCGGCGTCGGGCCCCCAGCAGCAGCACCACGACCAGCACCCCGATGGCGACGGCGACCAGCAGGCCGACCAGCACGTACAGCCAGATCTGGGCGCCGGTGGCGATCGGCTCGCCGACGAGGGTGGGCAGGGTCAGCGCCGCCGAGTCGGCCGCCCCGATCCCGACGGTGTAGGTCACCGGCTCAACCGGGACGGCGTACGCCTGGTCGGTGGTGGCGATGGTGATCCGGGCGTGGTGTCCGGCCTCGAACCGGTGCACGATCGCGGGCAGGGTCACCTCGACGGGCCGGGCCGCGCCGATGTTGGTGGGCAGCCCGGTGAGCCGCACCGGGGCGACCTGCCCGCCGGGCAGGCTGGCCCGGCCGGACGGATCGACGTCGTGGATCTTGACGAACAGCACCGCCTCCCCGGTCGGCGAGGCGGCCCGGATGGTGACCCGGGGCGCGCCGACGGCGTCGATCGGCTCGGTCAGCGGCTCGGAGTCGAACGTCGCGTGCTGGCCGGCGATGTCGGCGGTGACAGCGTCGCCGACCCCCGACAGCGCGGCCACGGCGCCGAGCCCGGGCAGCGAGGAGATCCCGGCCGGCAACCCGGCCGGCGGGTTCGCCACCGGCCGTGGGGGGCCGGCGACGGCGAGCGCCGCCGCGCCCTGACCGGTCAGACCGGGGTAGTCGTCGACGTGGTAGCCGGTGGCGACCAGCCCCCGCTCGCCGATGGCGAAACCGGCGACCCGGGACCAGGTGAAGCTCGCCGGCGGGGCGGCCAGCTCCCGTTTGACGTAGTGGCCGAGCCACTGCCCGGTGAGCGCTTTGATCCGGTCGGTGTCGCTGGTGGGGCCGGGCCCGGCGTCGTGGCCGCCGGTGTGCCAGGCCACCCGGACCGGGGTGCCGTCGGCGTGGATGGCGCGGAAGTTGGCGTCAGCTTCGGCCAGCGGGAACAGCGTGTCGCCGGCGCCCTGCACCAACAGGACCGGGGCGTTGATCCGGCCCAGCAGCGGCGCTGGGCTGGCCCGGCGGAGCCTGGCGAGCGCCTCGGCGTCGGCCCGTCCGGTTACCGCCAGCCGCTGGTAGATGGCGCACAGGGCGGGGGCGAATCGGCCGCAGGCCGGGTCCGCGCGCCGGCCCGCCGGCTCCGGGAGGCCCGCGGCGGCGTCCGGGACGTCGGCGCCGCTCGCGGCGTCCGGGCCGGCGCCGTCGCCGACGGGGCCGACCGTCTCCGATCCTCGGCCGAAGAACGAGGCGGCCCATGCCTTCTTGAACACGCCCTGCGCCGGTCCGCCGGCGGCGGACTGGGGCAGGAAGGCGCGGGCCAGATCGTTCCAGGTGATCATCGGTACGACCGCGTCGACCCGGCGGTCGAGGCCGGCGAGCGAGAGCGCCAACGCGCCGCCGTAGGAGCCGCCCACGACGCCGACCCGGGGGTCGCCGGCGGCATCCCGGCGCACCTGGGGCTGGGCGGCGAGCCAGTCGAGCAGCCGCTGGGCGTCCCGGACCTCGTAGTCGGGGTCGTTGAGCTGGATCTGGCCGCCGCTGCGGCCGAAGCCGCGTGCGGTCCAGGCCAGCACCGCGTACCCCTGGGTGGCCAGCTCCTCGGCGTCGGCGGCGACGCTGCGCTTGGACCCGCCGAAGCCATGCGCCAAAAGCACCGCCGGCGCCGGCGCGCCGGTCGATGCCCCGGCTGGCAGGTAGAAGGTGGTGTCCAGCGCGACCGGTTCGGCGCCGTCCGGGCCAGAACGCACGGTCACCACCGCCTCGGTGGCCGTGTACGGGGCGGGCGTCGGCCAGACGGCCCAGCCGAGCGCGGCCACCAGGGCGACAGCGGCGCCGCCGGCCACCAACCGCCCGCCGCGGGTGGCCGGCAAGCGCCGCCTGGCCCAGGCGATCCCGGCTCGGGCGCGCTGACGGGGGTCGAGTCGATGTCCCATGACGTTCACGCTACGGCCCGGGCTCGGCGCGCCGTGGGGAGCCGCGCCACGCCGTACTTCTTAACAGGGCTGGGGAGGTGTCGATAGGTGATTCAACGGGCCACGGAAGGCCCGGGACTGACACGGCCGCGAGACCGCGGCCGTGCCGCCGTACGTAACCACCCAGGGACGGATGCTGCCGTGATACTCGTAACGCGCCTCAACGGACCGGAGTTCGCCCTGAACCCGGATCTGGTCGAGCGCGCCGATTGCACCCCGGACACGGTGATCACCCTCGTGGACGGCACCAAGTACGTGATCGCTGAGTCGGTCCCTGAGTTCATCGCGCTGGTCCGAGAGTACCGCGCGTCGCTGATCGCGTCAGCGCAGCGGATGGAGAGCCAAGACGTCGACCAGGCCGGGCACGACGACGCTATGTCGTCAGCCAAGGTCGTTCCTTTGCATCGGAGGGATCGCTGATGGATCCGGCCAGCCTTATCGGCATCATCGCCGCGCTCGTCATCGTCTTCGTGGTGCAGGCGTTGGAGGGCGGCACCGCCGCCTCGATCATCCTGTTCCCCGCCATGCTGCTGGTCTTCGGCGGCTCGATCATGGCGACCATGGCCGGCGGCGTGCTCAAGGACACCATGGGCCTCGGCGCGGCGCTCAAGCAGGCGTTCCTGCCCAAGATCCCGCCGCCCGCCGCAGTGGTCGACTCGGTGGTGAAGCTAGCCGAGCGGGCCCGGCGTGAGGGTCTGCTGGCGCTGGAGGACGCGGCCAAGCAGGTCGAGCACCCCTTCCTGCGCCGCGGGCTGGAGATGGCCATCGACGGCACCGACCCCGAGGAGCTCGGCGACATCCTGCACTCGGAGATCGACGCCAAACGCAAGGTCGACAAGCAGGCGGCCAAGATGTTCGAGGCGATGGGTGGCTACGCCCCCACGATCGGCATCGTCGGCACCGTCATGGGTCTGGTCCACGTGTTGGAGAACCTCGACAAACCGGAGACCCTCGGCCACGCCATCGCGGCGGCCTTCGTGGCCACGCTCTGGGGCGTCATGTCCTCGAACCTGATCTTCCTGCCGTTGGCGGCCCGGCTGAAGCGGCTCTCCGAGGTCGAGTGCGACCAGATGGAGATGGTCGTCGAGGGCGTGCTGGCGATCCAGTCCGGCTCCAACCCGCGTCTGGTCGCGCAGAAGCTGCGCAGCCTGCTCCCGCCGGGAAGTGAGCCGGCCGTCGAGAAGAAGGCGGCGTGACGCCATGAGCAGCGGATCCGGGAAGAAGAAGAAACGTGGCGGCGGCCACGAGGAAGAACACGCCAACCACGAGCGTTGGCTGGTCTCCTACGCCGACATGCTGACGCTGCTGTTCGTGCTGTTCGTGGTGCTGTTCTCGATGAGCTCGGTCGACCAGAAGAAGTTCTCCCAGCTGGCCGACAGTCTGGCGCAGGGGTTCGGTATGCAGTCGGCCGCGTTGTCCGGGCAGCCTTCGCCGTTGCAGGGCACCCAGGCGCAGGCCCAGGTCATCCCGCCGATCCGTTCCGGCGGCGACCCGGGTCTCACCACCCCGGTGGTCAAGAAGCAGTCCAAGGCCGAGGAGGAGGCGGCCAAGGCCGCCCTGTCGGCGGCGGCCCGCAGCAAGGCGCTGGCTGACGCGAACGCGGCGGCCAAGGAGGTCCGGGACCTCAGAGAGATCGAGAAGCGGATCAAGGCGGCGCTACGCAAGGCGAAGCTGGAGAACCAGGTCCGGTTCACCATCGACGAGCGCGGCCTGGTGGTCAGCGTGGTCAGCAGCGAGGTGGTCTTCGCCGGTGACCGGGCCGACCTGCGTCCCGGCGGGCAGACGATCCTGCGCGCTATCGCCCCGCAGCTCAAGAACTTGCCGAACAAGATCGAGGTAGACGGGCACACCAACCAGCTCAAGGTGCCGACCCGGGTCTACCCGAGCGCGTGGGAGCTGTCCACCGCCCGTGCCTCGATCGTCGTGCGCCAGCTCAGCCAGCTGGGCATCGTCGAGAGCCGGCTGCTGGCGGCCGGTTTCGCCGGCACCCGTCCGCTGATTCCGCCGTCCGATCCACGGTCGGTGACCCTGAACCGCCGGGTCGACGTTGTCGTCCTGTCCACCCTGCCAGCGGACCAGCGGGCCCTGTTGCCGGCTGCCGCCAGCGCGTCCTGAACCCACCACCACCCGAGTGACGAGGCCAAGATGAGCGACAGCAAGCCGGCGGAGCCGGAGAAGAAGTCCTCGAAGAAGATGCTGATCATGATCGTCCTCGCCGTGCTGCTGCTCGGCGGGGGTGGCGGCGCCTACTTCTTCCTGTTCGCCGGGTCGGCCGAGGCCGAGGTGGCGCCGGAGCCTGGCCCGGTCGTGGTCATGGACCCGGTCACCATCAACCTGGCCGACGGCCACTTCCTCAAGGTGTCGATCGCGCTCCAGACGAAGCTGGACGCCGAGACCGAGCCGGATGGCAGCAAGGCGCTGGACCTGACCATCGCCCACTTCGGCGAGCTGAAGATGGCGAACCTGTCCACCGGCGCCGGGCGGGCGAAGGCCAAGAAGGATCTGGTTCAAACCGTTAAAAAGGCGTACGAAGGCGATGTTTATGACATCTACTTCCGCGAGTTCGTCATGCAGTAGGAAGCCGGACAGGTGCTAATCGGGTGCCGCGGGGTTCAGCGCTCAGGCTGCCCCGCGGTGCGCCGATGGGTACACCGTGACCAATTCTTCGTCCACCACCTCGCCAGAGCGGGCGCCCGGTCGGATGGCACGGCGTAGCGCCGGCCCCCAGCCGTACGACTTCCGCAGGCCGATCAAGCTGTCCCGCGAGCACGTGCGGATGCTGCAGATCGCCTTCGAGACATACGCCCGCAGCTGTGGCACCCTGCTGACAACCAGACTCCGCGCGGTTTCGCAACTGAGTCTGGTTTCTATTGAGCAGGTGACATACGACGAGTACCTGGGCCAGGTCGGGAACCCGACCCTCATGTCCGTGGTCTCGCTCGACCCGCTGCCGGGCTCGATGCTCATGGAGATGCCGCTGACCACGGCCCTGGGCAGCATCGACCACATGCTGGGCGGGCCGGGCGGCGAGCAGGCCGAGCGGCAGCTCACCGACGTCGAGTTGCCGCTGATGAAGGACCTGCTCAAGAAGATGCTCGACGAGCTGCGCTACAGCTTCGAGCAGGTGGTGGAGATCAACCCTAAGGTCACCACGATCGAGTACAACCCGCAGTTCCTGCGGACGCTCTCGCCCGGCGACGCCGTGGTCGTGGCCACCCTGGAGGTGAAGATCGGTGAGATCGAGACCCTCAGCACCATCTGCCTGCCCTTCACCACGATCCTGCCGGTGTTGCAGGCCGACAACGCCGAAGGCGAGCTGAGCGCCGCCGAGCAGGCCGCCCGGGACCTGTCCCGGCGCAACCTGACCTTCGGCATGGCCAGCGCCCCGATCGAGGTCGCCGTCCGGTTCACGCCGATCACGATGCGCGCCAACGACATCGTCAACCTCAGCGTCGGCGACGTGGTCCCGCTCAGCCACCCCGCCTCGGTGCCGCTGGCGGTCACCGTCAACGACACGACGTTCGCCCACGCCGTTCCCGGCAACCAGGGCTCGCGCCTCGCCTGCCTGGTCGTTCCGCCGCCGAAGGAGAGCCTCGCATGACCACCACCACACTCGACTCCCGGCTGGGCCAGGCCCGCGACGCGGCCGACGCCGCCCTGTCCGTCCTGCCCGTCAGCGCGCCGCTCGTCCAGGGCGAGCCCACCACCGAGGTCCCGCAGCCGGCCCCGGCGGGCCAGGCGGTCACCGCCCGGTTCACCGGCACGGTCAGCGGCGAGATCGCCATCGTCGCCGGTCAGGACCTCGTCGACGCGCTCAGCAGCAGCCCGCTCGGCGAACTGGACCTGACCGCCGCGCTGCGCCCGGCACTGGAGGCCGCCGCGGGCGCGTTCGGCCCGGTCGTCGTCGACCCCGGCCAGCTCATGGAGCCCGAGGTCGCCCTCTCCGGCCTGGTCTCGAAGAACGACGCCATCATCATCCCGCTCACCGAGGACGGCCAGACCCGGGCCGCGATCGCGCTGCGGCTGGACGTCTGGCCCGGCGCCGCCGCGGAGGAGACCGCGGGGCCCAGCCGGCCCGCCCCGGTCATCGGACGCGGCCTGGACCTGCTCCACGACGTCGAGATGGAGGTGTCGGCCGAGCTGGGCCGCACCCGGATGAGCGTGCGGGAACTGCTGTCGCTCACCCCCGGCGCCGTCGTCGAGCTGGACCGCGCGGCCGGCAGCCCGGCCGACCTGCTGGTCAACGGACGCCTCATCGCCCGCGGCGAGGTCGTCGTCGTCGACGAGAACTTCGGGCTACGGGTCACCGAGATCATCGCGCCCAACGGCGGCGAGCGGTAAGGGCGGCTAGGTGCTGGGACTGACTTTTCAGGTCATCTTCTCGCTGCTCGTGGTCTTCGGCCTCATGTGGGCCATGGCAAAAATGGCTAAGCGTCCGCTGCGCTCGCGTGGCGTCGGGGCGCTGACGGTGCTCACCCGGGCCCAACTCAGCCGCTCCGCCTCGGTCGCCGTCGTCAAGGTTCTCGACCAGGCCCTCATCATCGGGGTCACCGACAACCAGGTGACCTTGCTCGGCGAGGCCGACCTGGCGGCGTTGACCGCCGACACGGCCCCGGCCGAGCAGCGGGAACAGATCCCGCTCACCACCGTCATCCCGGTCGCCCGCATCGGCGGCGACGAGCTCCCCCGGCTCAACGGACACGACCCGCTCAACGGACTCGTCAACGGACACCACGGAGGAGCCGCAATGACCAACGGCAACGGCGACACCGCGCTCGCCGGCCCGCTGGCCGGATCGGTCCTGTCCCCCGGCACCTGGCGACAGGCTGTCAGCGTGCTGCGCGAGCGGACGGTCCGTCGTTGATGGGCCAGGCGCTCAAGGCGCTGCTCGCCAGCATCGGCCTGGCCCTGATCGTCCTCATCGGATCGGCCGCCCCGGCGGCCGCCGCACCTGCCGCGCTCGCCGCGGCCGCCGCCGCACCGGCCGCGCTCGCGGCCCCCGGCGACCCGGCGACGATCGACGACGGCGGGATCTCCATCGACATCGGCGGCACGGGCGACCCGGCCGCCCCCGGCGGCAAGGTCCGCAAGCCGTCCAGCTCCATCGTGATCCTGCTCGGACTGACCGTGCTGTCGGTGGCGCCGGCGCTGCTGCTCATGTGCACCGCGTTCACCAAGATCTTCGTGGTGCTGGGCATCACCCGTAACGCGCTGGGACTGACCACCGTCCCGCCCAACCAGGTGCTGGCCGGGCTCGCGCTGTTCCTGAGCCTGTTCATCATGGGCCCGGTGCTGTCGGAGATGAACGACAAGGGCGTCCAGCCCTATCTCAAAGGCGAGGTGACCCAGGCGCAGGCGTTCAAGACCGGCATCGAGCCGCTGCGCGAGTTCATGCTCAAGCAGACTCGTGAGGACGAGATCGCGCTGCTGACCAAGGTGGCCGACCGGCCCCGGCCGGGCAAGCCCGAGGACGTCGAGCTGACCACGCTCATCCCGGCGTTCGTGATCTCCGAGCTGCGGTCGGCGTTCATCATCGGCTTCGTCATCTTCATTCCGTTCCTGGTGATCGACATGGTGGTCTCGGCGTCACTGATGTCGCTGGGCATGATGATGCTCCCGCCGGTGACCGTGTCGTTGCCGTTCAAACTGCTGCTGTTCGTGATGGTCAACGGGTGGGGACTCATCGTCACCGCCCTCGTGTCCAGCTATTGACGCCACCCGAGGGGAACCCGATGACCGACAACATGATCATTACGCTGGGCCTACAGGCCATGACCATCGCGGCCAAGCTGTGCGCGCCGATCCTGCTCACCGCGCTGCTGATCGGCTTCGCCGTATCGCTGTTCCAGTCCGTCACCCAGATCCAGGAAGCGACCCTGTCGTTCGTGCCCAAGGCCGTCGGCGTCGGCATCGCCCTGCTGGTCAGCGGCAACTGGATGCTGCACGAGATGATCGCCTTCACGCAGCAGCTGTTCGACCAGATCCCGACGCTGCTCGGAAGCGGCTGATCTGTGGCGCTGGACTTCTCGACCGCCACGCTGCTGGCCCTGCTGCTGGGCACCATGCGGGCCTCGGCCTGGCTGGTCATCTCGCCGCCGTTCAACACCAGGATCATTCCCGCGCCGGTGAAAGCCCTGCTGGCGCTGGCGCTGGCCCTGCCGATGACGCCGACGCTGGCCAAGAACGTGCCGGCCGCCGAGGTCGACGCGATCCTGGTCAGCTCCGCCGAGCAGGTCGTCGTCGGCGCGGCGCTGGGCTTCATCACGGCGCTGTTCTTCGCCGCCGTGCAGGCCGCCGGCGACATGATCGACCTGTTCGGCGGTTTCTCGCTGGCGTTCGCCTTCGACCCGCTGTCTCAGACGTCCACCTCGGTGTTCGGCCGGTTCTACAACCTCATCGCGGTCACCCTGCTGTTCGCCAGCGACGGGCACCAGATGGTGCTGCGCGGCTTCCTCAACTCGTACAAGACGCTGCCGCTGACCGGCACGCTGTCGCTGGACAAACTCGGCCGGCTCCTCTCCGAGGGCATCGGGGAGATGTTCATGTCCGCGGTGCAGATCGCCGGTCCGCTCATCGCGGTGCTGTTCCTGGCCGACGTCGCGCTCGGGCTGCTCAACCGGGTCGCCCCGGCGCTCAACGCCTTCGGCCTCGGCTTCCCCGCCAAGATCTTCCTCACTCTGAGCCTAGCCGGGACGGCGATCGCGGTGCTGCCGCGCGCCCTCGACGGCCTCATCGAGACGGCGACCAAGGCGGTCGTCGGAATCGCCGGGGGGTGAGGTAGGTGGCCGGCGAGAAGACCGAGGAGCCAACACCCCAGAAACTCAAGAAAGCCCGCCAGGAAGGCCAGATCGGCAAGACGCCCGACCTGGGCGCCTGGATCGGCATGCTGGCCGCCAGCATCCTCGTCCCGATGACCATGGAAAAGGGCCTGGAGAAGGCCACCGAGATCTTCACCAAGATCCCGGCGGTCATCGAGAACCCCACCCTCACCGTCACCGGCACGCTCATGAAAGAGGCGCTGCTCGCCGTCGCCGTGGCGGTCGGGCCGCTCGCCGCGGCGCTGATGGTCCTGGGCGTCGGCGGCTTCGCCGCCCAGGGCGGCATCCGGGTGGCCTCCAAGCTGTTCATGCCGAAGTTCAGCCGGCTCAACCCGTGGAAGGGCGCGAAGCAGAAGTTCGGCCCCCAGGCGTGGTGGGAAGGCGCCAAGGCGCTGATCAAGACGATCGTCCTGGGCATCGTGCTGTACTACACGGTCAAGGACCTGCTGCCGCTGCTCATGTACTCCGGCTCGCTTCCGCTGGCCAGCCTGCTCGGGACGATCACCAAGGCGATCGTCACCCTCATCCAGTCCGCCGCGGTGGCGGGTTTGGTGATGGCGGCCGCCGACTTCTTCGTCGTCAAGAAGCGCACCAACAAGCAACTGCGGATGACCAAGCAGGAAGTCAAGGACGAGCACAAGAAGAGCGACGGCGACCCGCAGCTCAAGGGCCAGATCCGCTCGCGTCAGCTCGCCATGGCCCGCAACCGGATGATGTCCGACCTGGCCAAGGCCGACGTCGTCCTGGTCAACCCGACGCACGTCGCGGTGGCGCTGCGGTACGACCCGGAGAACGGCGCCCCGAAGCTGCTCGCCAAGGGCGCCGGCAACATCGCCACCAAGATCCGCGAGAAGGCCGCCGAGCACCGGATCCCGATGGTCCAGGACGTGCCGCTGGCGCGGGCGCTGCACGCCAACTGCGAGATCGGGCAGGAGATCCCGCCGCAGTTCTACGGCGCGGTCGCCAAGGTGCTCGCGTTCGTCATGAGCCTCAAGGCCAAGGGCTCGGCCGCCGGCACGCACAAGGCCCCGACGCCCAGCAATATCGACCCCGCGCTCGTTCCCGCGTAGGGCGGGCACCCGGGGCGGCGCCGGGCCGTTTCGCCCAACCGTCGACGGGTAGCCGGGACGGCGGGTAGCCGAGCCCGGCAGACGGTCCCGAGCTGCGGGCAGCGCAGACGGTCCCGACCTGCGGGCAGCGGCGCCCGGGGAGGCCGCGACATGGTGTACCGGCTACTTGCCGACGCCGCGATGACTGCGCATTTCGGCTTCCTGGCCTACGTCACCGTCGGCGGTTTTCTGACCTGGCGGTGGCCCCGGCTGTTCTGGCCGCATCTGGCAGCAGCGGCGTGGGCGCTGGGTATCGTGCTGGTCGGCTGGGACTGCCCGCTCACCCGGCTGGAGAACTGGGCCCGGGCGCGGGGCGGGGAGGCGGCGTTGCCGCCAGGCGGCTTCATCGACCACTACATCGAGGGCGTGGTGTACCCGCGACGACACGCCGCCGCGGCACAACTGGCGGTGGGCGTCCTGGTCGTCGGCTCCTGGGCCGGGCTGGCGTGGCGACGGCGGCGTGCTACCCGGACTCGACCATGAGTTTCGCGACATCGGGGGCGTAGACCGTCATCCAGTGTGGCCGCAGTCGGTAGTAGACGACCTCGGTGTCCCAGTCGAACAGGTCGTCGCCGTAGAAGTCCTTGAGGTAGGCGAGCAGGTCCGGCCAGTCCGCGGCCGGCTCGCCGTTCGCCGGGTTGAGGGTCTCGACCGTCCCGTGCGTGAACACACCGAGATCCTCGCCGCGCAGGTGCGCGACGCTGGCGGCGGGCCGGGCGGCGAGGTGGCGTGCCTTGGCGGCGGTGCGCGCCGTGCCGAAGACCCACCTGCCGTGCAGGAAATGCCCGTCCACGCCGCTGATCCGCGGCTCGCCGCTGGCCGTCACGGTGGACAGGGCGAGGGTGCACATGCCGCCGAGGATCTCAGTGAGCTGCTCGGCTGTCATCGTCCGGTCGGTGAAGATCGACCGGAGGTGGGCGGTGGAGCGGGACAGCGATACGTCGAGCAGGGCCTGGAGCTCGGCGAGTTCCTGGGGCGTTTCGCGCATCAACTCACTGTAATCAGCCCCTCCGTGCTCGACGCCGAACGCGGCGCCATCGTGATGCGCCGACGTGTCCGCTGGCGTGGGCCGGGTCGTTGGCGATGCCGTCGGCGCTGAGGCGCAGCAGGCGCCACCCGACGGTCGCCAGTAGGTCCGACCAGCATGAGACGCCGATGGGGCGCCGGCGAAATCGGTCCGTTTCGATTCGCCCGTCCGGATACTTCCACTGCCGGCGCATCAGCGCCCAGCCGTCCTCGTGGCGGGGGCCAGGGCGCTGAACCGTGTCTCGCCTGACCAGCCAGCGAGGCCGCACCTGGTTCGCAACCGGGACGATCCCGGTCTGTTCCGCCGTACGTGGATTCTGAACTGACGCCGCGGGAGTCAGCTGCCGCCGGTCAGCCCGCGTCATCGGGGCCGGCCGTCGGATGCCCGCGGGACGGGGCACCACGGAACGCTCATCGTCACCGGCCATCGGCCGATGATGACTCATGCCAGGACGGCGCGAACCACGGGCACGGATCAGCCCGGGGACAGCTACGGAAAGGTGCTGGTGGACACCAAGCGTCTGAGCCAGTATGTCGTGCCGGTCGGCGTCATCATGATCATCGTCATGATGGTGGTGCCGTTGCCGAGCTTCCTGCTCGACATCCTCATCGCCCTCAACATCACCGGCGCGCTGCTGATCCTGCTGGTCAGCATGTTCGTGCAGAAGCCGCTGGACTTCTCGGTCTTTCCCGGACTGCTGCTGGTCGCCACCCTGTTCCGGCTGGCGCTCAACATCAGCGCCACCCGACTCGTGCTCACCGACGGCTTCGCCGGCAAGGTGATCGACGCGTTCGGGCACTTCGTCGTCGGTGGCTCGCTCGTCGTCGGCCTCGTCATCTTCCTGATCCTGATCATCGTGCAGATCGTCGTTGTCACCAAGGGCGCCGAGCGGGTCGCCGAGGTCGGCGCCCGGTTCACCCTCGACGCGATGCCCGGTAAGCAGATGGCGATCGACGCCGACCTCAACGCCGGCCTCATCGACGACGCCGAGGCCAAGCGCCGCCGGATCGAGGTCTCCTCCGAGGCCGACTTCTACGGCGCGATGGACGGCGCCAGCAAGTTCGTCAAGGGCGACGCGATCGCCGCCATCATCATCACCGCGATCAACCTCATCGGCGGTTTCGCCGTCGGCATGCTGCAGAAGGGCCTCTCGCCGCAGGAGGCGATCGAGACCTACTCGCTGCTGACCGTCGGCGACGGCCTGGTCTCCCAGATCCCCGCGCTGCTCATGTCGGTGGCCACCGGCCTCATCGTGACCCGCTCCGCCGACGAAGGCGACCTGGGCTCCAGCGTCACCGCCCAGCTCGGCCGGCACAAGATCGCGCTTCAGATCGGCGGTGGCGCCGCCCTGGCGCTCATGCTCATTCCCGGCCTGCCGATGTTCCCGTTCCTGCTGGTCGGCGGCGGCATCCTGTTCGCTGCCCAGCGGATCAAGCCCCCGGCCCCGGCGCCTGTCGAGGACGAGGCTGCGGACCGACCGTCCCCGGACTCGCCAGAGAGCCTCATCGGCGAGATGCGCGTCGACCCGCTGGAGCTGGCGTTGGCGCCCGACCTGGTCGACCTGGTCGACCCGACCAGCGGCGACCTGCTCGACCGGGTCCGCGCCCTGCGTCGCAAGATGGCGCTGGAGTTGGGCATCGTCATGCCGCCGGTGCGTACCCGCGACGACCTGGACCTGCCCCTGTCCGGCTACGCCATCCGGATCAGCGGCATCGACACCGCCAACGGGCATGCCCCGCCCGGCACCGTCCTGGCGATCGGCGACGGCCTCAACGGCCTGCCCGGCCGCGCCGGCGTCGAGCCGGTCTTCGGGCTGGCCGGCAAGTGGGTTCCGGCTGAGCTGCACCACCAGGCCGAGATGACCGGCGCGACGGTGGTCGACCGGGCGTCAGTGATCATCACGCACCTGGCCGAGGTCGTCCGGGCCAACGCCAGCCGGCTGCTGGGCCGCGAGGACGTCCGGGCGCTGGTCGAGATGGTCAAGCGCTCGCACCCGGTGGTCGTCGAGGAGCTCACCCCGTCCCTGCTCAGCCTCGGTCAGGTGCAGAAGGTGCTCCAGTCGCTGCTGGACGAGAACGTGCCGATCCGGGATCTTGTTCGGATTTTTGAGGCGCTCTCGCTGCGCGCGAAGCTCTCGCCGGAGCACGATGGGTTGGTCGAGTCGGCTCGGGCCGCGCTCGGCCCGGCGATCGCCTCCCAGCACTCGGTGCGGGGATCGCTGGCCGTCATCACGATCGACCCGCAACTGGAACACGCGTTACTGGAGGCGCTGCGCCCGGGCGAGGGCGGCACGTTCCTCGCCATCGACAGCCAGCACGCGGAGGCGCTCGTCGCCGACGTCACCCGGCTGTCGACCGCGGCCGAGGAGCAGGGGATCGCCCCGGTGCTGGCCTGCTCGCCGCAGCTGCGGCCGGCGCTGCGGCGACTGCTGCGCGCCGGGGCCCGGGACGAGGCCGTGCTGTCGTACTCGGAGCTGTCCGGGGCGACCGCGCAGATCGAGACGATTGGGGTGGTCGGCGGTGCCTACGCGGGTGCTGCTTGAGGGTCCGGCGATCGAGCCGCTGCTGGCGCAGGTGCGCGAGGAGTACGGCCCGGCCGCCCGGATCATCTCAGCTGACAAGGTGCGTCGCGGCGGACTCGGCGGGTTCTTCACCCGGGAGCACTACGAGATCTCCATCGAGATCGACGACACCGCCGACGTCAAGGCCCGGCCCGCCGGTCCCAGTGGCCCGGGCGCTGGCGCTGTGGGCGGGTCCGACGGTCCCTCCGACGGCCTGCTCGCGCTTGTCGAGGCGAGCCAGGACCGCTTCCGTCGGCTGCCGACCCCGGACAAGCCGCCCACGCCGGCCACCGCGCCGGGTCCGGCTGAGCCGCCCGCGCCGGCCCGGCCAGCGGGTCTTCCGACGCCCCCGACCGCCGGTTGGCGACCGGCCAACACCATGGGCGGGACCGGTTGGCCGGCGAACCTGACGACGTCCGGAGGAGCCGCGAGCGCGGACGCTCCGAGCGCCCCTCCGGCCGAGCCCACCACGAAGTCGGCCCAGCCCGGCGAGACCGTCGGACCGCCGGCGCGGGCCGGCCTGGTCTCCACCGCCAATCCCGGTTTCGCCGAGGTGCTTGCCGGACTGCGCGGCGGCCTCAAGGACGACCTCACGGCGCCGGCGGACGGGTCCGGCGCGTCGGACCAGCCCACTGCCACGATCACCGACCTTCCTGACCCCACCCCGACCCCGCGCCCGGCGCCTGACCCCGGCCCGGCTCCAGCTGCCGCCCCGGTCGCTGCTCCGACCCCGACTCCGGCAGCGGACGGCGCCGCGCCCTGCGCCGGCCTCCTGGAACAGCTCGGCGTGCCGGCGGCGATGGCCCGACACAGCACCGCCGCCGAGCTCTACCCGGCCGCTCTTCAGTCGCTGGCGACGATCCCGCCGGCGCCGGGCCTACCGACCGCCCCGGGCGATGTCCTGGTGCTGCTGGGCGAGCTCCCGGCGGCGATGTCGGCGGCCCGCGACATCGCCGAGCGGCTACGGATCGGCCCGAGCCGGATGTATGTGGTGGCCGACAGCCTGGTCGGCACCGGGCTGCACGCCTCCCGGCGGATCGCCGACGCGGGCCAGGCCGCGAAGAAGGCGCAGAGCCTGCGGGCGGCGGACAGCCCGCACATCGTCGTGGTCGACGTGCCGCTCACCGGACGTCCCGGGGGCTGGGCCAGCAAGATCTGCACAGCCCTGGACGCCTCCGACGTCTGGGCGGTCATCGACGCCACCCGCAAGTCCGCCGACACCGCCGCCCACCTGACGTCGATGGGCGAGGTGGACGCGCTGGCCGCGTACGGGTTAGCCACCACCGCCGACCCGGCGAGCGTGCTCGGTCTCGGCCTGCCGGTCGCCCTGCTCGACGGGGCGCCGGCCACCAGTCACGCCTGGGCGGCCCTGCTGGCCGACCGGGTCGGCGCCGCCCCCAAGCCCCGCCGTCGCCGCCGCCGCGGCGCCACCCCCGAGGAGGACTCATGATTCGCCCTGCCGCGCTCTGGCTCGCTCTGGCGTTGGCCTCGCCAGCCTTCTTCATGGTCGCCACCGGGCAACAGGAGGTCGACACCGCGTTGATCACGTTCCTGATCGCTGTCCCGGTCTCGATGATCATGCTGACGGCGCTGCGCTTCGTCACCGCCGGATACGGACACCGGCCGGAGGCCGACCGGGCCGTCCCGGGCCGACGCGCCACGGACCAGTCCGCCGACGAGGACGCGCTGGCTGAGCCCAACTGACCCGTGATCAGCGCGCCGACCGCCGGACGGTAGGTTCAGCCGCGTTGCCGGCGTCGGAGGGACGGGTCGTGGAGCTGCTGCATTCGGGCAAGGTGCGGGACGTGTACGCCGACGGCGACGACCTCGTCCTGGTCGCCTCCGACCGCCTCTCGATCTACGACGTGGTGCTCCCCACCCCGATCCCGGACAAGGGTCGGCTGCTGACGCAGCTGTCGCTGTGGTGGTTCGAGCAGCTCGCCGACCTCGTCCCGAACCACGTCGTCTCGGCCACCGAGGTGCCCGCGGAGTTCGCCGGCCGGGCCATCCGCTGCCGACGGCTGCGGATGGTTCCGGTGGAGTGCGTCGCCCGTGGCTACCTGACCGGGTCCGGCCTGGCCGAGTACCGGCGGACGCAGTCGGTGTGCGGGGTGGCGCTGCCGCCGGGGCTGGTCGACGGCTCGCGGCTGCCCGAGCCGATCTTCACCCCCACGACCAAGGCCGCCGTTGGGGACCACGACGAGGCGATCACGTTCGCGCAGGTCGCCGCGCAGGTCGGAGCGCAGACGGCGGAGCGGTTGCGTGAGATCACGTTGGACGTCTACCGCCGGGGCGTGCAGATCGCCGCCGCACGGGGCGTCATCGTGGCGGACACGAAGCTGGAGCTGGGCTGGGGGCCCGACGGCACGCTCACCCTCGGCGACGAGGTGTTGACGTCGGACTCGTCCCGGTTCTGGCCGACGGAGGGTTGGGCGCCGGGCGGTCCGCAGCCTTCGTTCGACAAGCAGATCGTCCGGGACTGGGCGACAAACGCCGGTTGGGACCGCACGCCGCCGGCGCCGGTCGTCCCCGAGGAGGTCATCGCGGCGACCAGGGCGCGCTACATCGAGGTCTACGAGCGGTTGACCGGCCGTAGCTGGAGCTGACCGGCGGCTACTCGGCCAGCGCGATCGCCAACCGGCCGCCGCCGTAGCGGGAGATCGTGACGTTGACGTCGAGCCGGCGCCCCACCGCCAACAGGTAGGCGGCGGCGTCGTTGGGGAGGCTGTCGCCCGGGGCGACGACCTGGTGCAGCCTGACGTGCGGTCCGCCCTCGCGGTTGAGGAGCCCGGCGAGGATGTTGCACAGCTCGCTGACGTTCTCCAGCAGGGCCGGCGACAGCTTCCTGTCGGTGACGGCGTCCTCGGCGCCGCCGACGGGCATCAGGCCTAGGGCGGCGCCGGCGTAGGCGGCCAGCGGCAGATCCAGCCCGATGACGGCTACCAGCTTCTTCATGTCGTCGGCGTAGAGAGCCACCACCGACGACGGCAGGTCGTCGGTCTTGAACGGGTCGCCCGGGGTGACGTCCACCTGGCGACCCATCAGGTCTTCGATCATGGCTCGCACCGGCAGGAGGCCTGGCAGGGTCACCGTCATACCAGGGATATACCCGCTCAAACCAGGCCTAACCCATGGCCAGAGCCAGTTGGCGGCGCGCCGAACCGCTCACCCGAGGATCGGGGCGAAGACCTCGCCGAACCGCTCGGCGGTGAACGGCTTGACGATGAAGAACTCGGCCCCCGCGGCTTCCGCTTGCTCCTGCATCTCCGGAGTGCACTCGGAGGTGACGAAGCCGAAGCGCACCCTGTCGCCGGTGGCGCGCAGCCGCTGGAGCACCTCGACGCCGGTCAGCTCCGGCATGTTCCAGTCTGAGATCACCAGATCGGGATGCTCGTTGACGACCATCTCGTAGGCCTGCCTGCCGTCCGCGGCCTCGACCAGGTCGTGGTCGCCGAATCCGGCCTGACGCAGCGTGCGGGTGACGATCTGGCGCATGACCCGGCTGTCGTCCGCGATGAGGATCTTCATTGTCGTCCCTAACCTTCCCGCTTCTCCTGCCACATGGAGACCGAAACCGGCTCCCCCTGCCACTCACCGACCAGATCGCAGACCCTGACCACGCCGGGCCACTTGGACAACGCTCCGGGCGCCAACAGGACGTGCGGCAGCGACACGAAGCAACCGGTCGGCAGCATGCTCTTGACGTTGCCGCCGACGATGTTGGCCAGCTCACCGAGCGTATCGGCGAGGTCGTCCTCGGTGACCTCTTCCGGCGGTATCGCCAGGAACGTCGCGGCAGCCAGCTTCGCTGCCGGGACGCTACAGGCGAAGACGACGTGCCCGTGCCAACTGCCGGTGATCGACACCGACGCCTGAGCGTCGAAGCGGTCCGGTCCGGCGCCGGTCATGAGCAACGGGGCCGAGCCATCCGGGTCCAGGTAGGACTCCCAGACCTGGTCGACCATCTCCTTGAGGTCAATGTCGTTGGGCTCGACGAAACCCGGCGAGTCAGACATTACGCTGCTCCGTTCGGTACGTGGCTTGATCAGGTATTCGTGCGCTCCGACGCCGAGCCAAGCTCTCCTACCTCACTCCGCTGCCGTTCGTCGGCGTCGACCTGCGAAGCTGGTAGGCGAACGTCGAACCAGCCGGGGCTCGCTCGAAGCTGTCGTCGATGCCGATGGTCGACTCCGCGGCGCCGAGGAACAGGTACGCGTCCGGACGCATGAGCCGGCCGATGTTCTGCAACACCGTCCGCTTCACACCCATGTCGAAGTAGATGAGAACGTTGCGAAGAAACACCAGGTCGAACGGGGCCATCGGCGGCGGCGGCCCGGCCAGGTTCAGCCGCTGGAAACTGATGTTGCGACGCAGCTTCGCGGCGACCCGCCAGTGTGCGCCCTCGCGCTCGAAGTAGTCGACCAGCATCCGCGCCGGCAACCCCCGGCTGACCTCGATCTGGCTGTACTTCCCGCCCTGCGACCGCTCGATCATGTCGGCCGAGATGTCGCTGGCGAAGATCTCGTACGTCCAGCCGGCCGGCAGAAACTCCTGCATCGTGATCGCCAGGCTGTAGGTCTCCTGTCCGCTGGAACAGGCGGCCGACCAGACCCGCAGGTGCCGGTGGTGGCCGCGCTCAGCGACAAGCTTGGGCAGCACATGGCTGGTGAGGGCCTGGTACGGCGCCTGGTCGCGGAACCAGGACGTCTCGTTCGTGGTCAGCGCGTCGATGATCGACTGGATCGAGGCGCGGTCGTTGCGTTGCCGGACCCTGACCAACAGGTCACCCACCGTCGCCACCCCGGCCTCGCGAGCCAGCGGCAGCAACCGCGCCAACACCAGGTACTCCTTGCCCGGACCCAACACGATCGACGACTCACGGCGCAGCAGGTCGGCAACGTACGCGAACTCGGTGGGCGCCAACGTCGTCATCGGGACACCGCGATCCGGGACGGCGCCCGACCGCCGGCCGCGCGCGCGGCCAGATGCGGACCGATCCGGTCGATCGGCAGGACAACGTCGGCGAGCGCCGCGCCGACCACCGCGCCGGGCATCCCCCACACCACCGAGGTCGGCTCGTCCTGGGCCACGATCGCCGCCCCGGCGGCCCGCATCGTCCGGGCCCCTTCCCGGCCGTCGTGCCCCATTCCGGTGAGGACGGCCGCGAGCGCCGACCGGCCGTACGCCTGGGCGACGGAGCGGAACAGCACGTCTACCGCGGGCCGGCACGAGTTCTCCGGCGGTGAGCCGGTGAGCCTGGTGACCACCTCCACCCCCGAACGGACGACGGTCAGATGCCGGTCGCCGGGAGCGATGTAGACATGCCCGGGCAGCAGCGGCCGGCCGTCGCTGGCCTCGTGGACCGACAGCGGCAGGGTGCGGTCCAGGCGGTCGGCGAACATTTTGGTGAACAGCGGCGGCATGTGCTGGACGACGACCACCGGCACAGCCAGGGCGCCCGGGAGCGCGCCGAGGACCGCGGCCAGAGCCTCCGGTCCGCCGGTGGAGCAGCCGACAGCGAGCACGTCGATCCGGCCGGTGGGCACGGGGCGTGGCGTGGCTGTGGGGGCCCGTGGCGGCGCCGGGCGCGGGTCGACCTGCGGACGGGTCCGCATCGCGGCCGAGATGCCGGGCCGGGCGGGCGACGGTGGACTGCCCGCCGGGCGCGGGGCGCCCGGGGCGGGGCGGCCGGAGCCCGCTGTCCGGCGGGCGCACAGGGCCCGGATTCGCGGCACCAGCTGCTCCCGGACGGCCTCGATTGAGGCGACGACGCTACCGGTGTTGGAGGGCTTGGTGACGTAGTCCGAGGCGCCGGCGGCGAGGGCGTCCAGGGTCGCGGTGGCGCCCGCGGCGGTCAACGTGCTGAACATGATCACTGGGACGCGCTGGTGGCGGCGGCGCAGCTCCCGGACGGCGTCGATCCCGTTCATCACCGGCATCTCGATGTCCATCGTCACCACGTCGGGGCGCAGTTGCTCGACC
This sequence comes from Pilimelia columellifera subsp. columellifera, assembly GCF_039532605.1. Classification (NCBI taxonomy): domain Bacteria; kingdom Bacillati; phylum Actinomycetota; class Actinomycetes; order Micromonosporales; family Micromonosporaceae; genus Pilimelia; species Pilimelia columellifera. The sequence continues at coordinate 206,829 of NZ_BAAARY010000003.1, read as the reverse complement.
CGCTCGACGGCGAGGCGGCCGTTCGCCGCGGTGCCGACCACGGTGATGTCGGGGAGGCCCGACAACGCGTCCTGGATGAGCCGTCGGACGACTACCGAGTCATCGACCACGAGCACCGAAACCATCAAATCCGCCTTCCATGGCAGCGTGAGCGTCGCCGTTCTATCGGCTGACCGGTCCGCCGACTGACGCAAATCGCCTGCCGCCTCGGCGCCGTCACATCCGGTTGTCGCGGGGCTCGGGCAGCCAGGCCGGGCCGAACACCGACAGCACCGGGGCCACCAGGCGGTGCGCCGCCTGGGTGTCCAGCAGATCCCGCACCACCAGCGCCTGGGCGGCGCCGCTGAGCAGGTTCCAGACGCCGGCGGCCCGGTCGTGCGCCGACACCGCGCTGGTGTCCAGCGCCTGCACCAGCAGCAGCTGCGCGGCCGCGGCGGTGCGCACCCGGTCGGACAGGTAGGCGGCCCACGAGGCGGAGTGCACCGACGCCGCCCACCCGTTGGGGTCGCTGCGGCGGTACTCGTCCACCGCCCGCGACAGCCGTCGGGCCGCTGACGGCGGCATCGCCCGCACCTGGCCCAGCAGGCCGTCGACCGCGCCGTGGTGCGGGCCCAGGTCCACCGGCGGCGGGTCGGCGAGCTTGCGCCTGGCCCGCACCCACGGGGCGGCCAGGCGGCGGCGGGCGTCGACCGACAGCAGGTCGCGCAGGTAGCCGGCGACGGCCGCGTCGCAGAGCACCGAGGTGGCCGCCGCGGCGTCCGGGGCCTGCCTTGCCGTTCTGCCCGCACCGATCCAGGTCCACGACAGAATGTCGTGCCGCAGGCAGGTCAACAACCCGTCGACGGTGCCGATCGGGGCCCGGCGGATGCCGGCGAGCGTGCCGATGGTCAGTTCCCCCACGCCCACGTCACGCACCGTAGGGACCTGCGACGCCGCCCGCTGCACGTCCGCCCACAGCCCGGCCCGGTCATCCGCGGCCGGCAACTGCGCGGCCAGCACCGGCAGGTCGTCAGCGCGCAGGGTCAACGCCCGCAGCAGCACCTCGGCGACCGCCTCGCCGCCGGGCAGTCGGGTCAGGTCGAAGCCGAGGACGGACGCGCTCACCAGGCTGTACATCGGCCGACCCGTTCAGGCCGCGGTGGGGGCGTTGGTGTCGACCGCGGCGTCGACGTCCAGCGCCAGCATCAGGCGGTCGCCCACCTTGAACGTGCCCAGCACCAGTTCCCGGGCCGGGCCGGCCAACGTGTCCGGCGGCGGCTCGAACTGGTCGGCGTCCAGCTCGATCACCTCGCCGATCCGGTCCACCAACAGGCTCACCGGCTCCTCGTCGCCGCGCAGGATGACGTTCATGACCGGGCCGTCCATGGCGTGCCTGGGCAGGCCGAGCCGGACCCGCAGGTCAACGGCGGCGATCACCTGGCCGCGCAGGTTGAACAGGCCCCCGATGGTTGCCGGGGCCAGCGGCACCGTCGTGTACTCGGAGAACGACAGCACCTCCTGGACGTGCTCGACCCCGATCCCGAACAGGGCGCCCTCCACCTCGAAGGTGGCGTACTGACGCGTCGCCATCAGGCCTCCACGAGAGCGCTGTCGGACTCGGTGTAGAAGTGCGGGTCGGCGGCCAGGATCGCCCGACGTACGTCCAGCAGCTCGGTGACCCGTTGGGCCACCACCGTCGAGCCGATGAGCCCGTCGTCGTCCAGCTCGCCCCGCTCGTCGGCCGAGCTCTCCACGATGTCGACGATCGTGTCGACCACCAGGGCCACGCTGCGCCCGGCCTGGGTGTAGACGACCGCCGAGACCGCCTCGCCCTGCTCGGCCATGCCCACGCCCAGCAGGGCCGAGAGCCGGACCAGCGGCAGGATGCGACCCCGGTACTGGACCACCTCGCGGTTGCCGACCCACTCCAGCTTGTCCGCCGCGAACTCCTCCAGCCTGGTCACCGTGTCCAGCGGGATCGCCACCCGCCGGGCGCCGACCGTGGTGATGAGCAGCCGGTCGACGGCCCCGCCGACCGGCGTCGCGGGCTCCTCGGCCTCGACCGCCCGCTCGGAGGCGGGCGACAGCCGGGACCGGCGCGCCAGCGACGCGACATCCAGGATCAGCGCGACCTTGCCGTCGCCGAGGATCGTCGCTCCCGCGTAGACGCCCAGCTCCTTGAAGCGGGCGGTCAACGCCTTGACGACGACCTCCTCGGTGTTGAGCACCCGGTCGACCACGACGCCGAACCGGCGGCCGTCGCCCTGGAGCACCACGATGTAGACGCCCTCGTCGCCCGAGGAGGTCGGACGCCCGAGCGCGGTGTCCAGGCGCACCAGCGGCAGCAGCTTGCCGCGCAGCCGGTACACCGGGGCCCCGGAGACGTACTCGATCCGGGTCTGGGCGCCGTCGATGTAGACCAGCTCGTGCACGGCGACCTGCGGCACGACGTACCGCTCGCCGCCGCTCTCGATGGTCAACGCCTGGATGATCGCCAGGGTCAGCGGGATGGTGAGCCGCCAGGTGGTGCCCTCGCCCAGGGTCGACTCGACATCGATCGCTCCGCCGATCCGCTCGATGTTGGTCTTGACCACGTCCATCCCGACGCCGCGGCCGGAGACGTTGGTCACCTGGTCGGCGGTCGAGAAGCCCGGCTGGAAAACCTGCATCATCACCTCGCGTGGCTCCATCCGGGCCGCCTCGTCGGCGCCGACGACCCCACGCTCGACGGCCTTGGCCCGCACCTTCTCCACGTTGATCCCGGAGCCATCGTCGGTGACCTCGACGGTGACGTGTCCGCTCTCGTGGTAGGCGCGCAGGGTCAGGACGCCTTCGGCGGGTTTGCCCGCGGCGGCCCGCTGCGACAAGTCCTCGATGCCGTGGTCGACGGCGTTGCGCACCAGGTGGGTCAGCGGGTCCTTGACCGCCTCCAGCAGGCTGCGGTCCAGCTCGGTCTCGGCGCCGACCATCCGGACCTTGACCTGCTTGCCGCAGGCGTTGCTGAGGTCCCGCACGACCCGGGGCAGCTTCATCCACAGCTGCTCGATGGGCTGCATCCGGGTTTTCATAATGCCCTCTTGCAGCTCGCTAGTGATGAGGTTGAGCCGCTGGGTGGTGCGCACGATCACCGGGTCGTCCGCCTCATCGGCGGCCCGCACCAGCTGGTTGCGGACCAGGACCAGCTCGCCGACGAGGTTCATGAGCGCGTCGAGCAGGTCGACGTCGACGCGGATGCTGCTGTCGGCGACCGCGCGCCTGCCCTGGGCAGCGAGCGCCTCGTTGACCGCGCCGGTGTTGGTCTTGCCCTCGTCGAGCAGGATCGACCCCAGCGGACGCTCGTCGCCGGCATTCTGCTTCTGCAACGCCCAGTTGACGTCAGTGTCGACTGCCCCGCCGCCCTCGACGAGCAGCTCCCCGATCGGCCGGCGGGCGTCGGGCTCCGCGGCATCGTGGGGCGCCGCGGCGCTGGCCTCCGCGGGGGCGGTTTCGGCCGGGGCGGTGGTCTTGACGGCCTTGCGGCTGGTCTTGACGGCCTTCCCGCGGGATGCCTTGCCGGCGCTGGGCTTGGCGGCGGCCGGCTTGGCGGCGGCCGGCTTGGCGGCGGCGATCTGCCGATTGACCCGCGCGATGATCTCCTCGACGGGGACGTCCCCCTCGGCGCCGGTCTCCTCGATGGTGGCCAGCAACGCCCGGACGCCGTCGAGCATCGCCAGCAGCGTGCTGATGGTCTCCTGGGTGACCGGCTGGACGCCGTCGCGCAGCCGCGAGAGCAGGGACTCCCCGGCGTGGGCCAGTGTCTCCAGCCGGCCGAAGGCCAGGAAGCCGCTGGTGCCCTTGATGGTGTGGATGGTGCGGAAGATGCTGGACAGGAGCTCGCGTGACTGTGGATCACGTTCGAGCGTCACCAGGTCGCTGTCGAGCTGGTCCAGGTTCTCGTGGCTCTCCACGAGGAACTCCTGGACGATCTCGCCGAAATCCTCCACCTGTGCCTCCTGTCCCCGTGGGCGCCGGACCCACTAAGCCAACGCCATCTCGGCCGGCGGCGGAGGCGACTTGGGGCGATCGCCCGCCAGTCGCCGGGGTCACTCGTCGAGCGCGTTCCGGACGGCCGAGACCAGGCTGTCGGTGGTGAAGGGCTTCTGCAGGACGGTGTCGGCGTCGTCGAGCAGCCCCTGCCGCACGGCCGCCTCCTTAGGCAGGCCGGAGACGTAGAGCACCCGCAGGTCGGGCCGGACCTCGCGGGACTGCCGGGCGACGCCGACGCCGATGGCGTCCGGCATGCCGAGGTCGGCGAGCAGAACATGGATCTCGCCCTCGTGGTCCTTGCAGACCGCGACGGCGTCATCGACATCGCCGGCTGAGAGCGTCGTGAACCCACGGCGCTCCAGCATCCGGCACATCACGTCACGAAGATCGTCCTCGTCGTCGAAGACGAGGACCGTGGGGTGTTGCGGAAGTGTTGGCGCGGACACGGCGGCCCCCTCGGCGTCGGTTTGGCGAGCGGCGTAGGTTGCCACCCACTACATCGGTCACTCACAGTCGGCTTCAGTTGCGAATGTTACTCGCGCTTGAACCTTCGGTTGGCGCTGGTTCTACCTTCCATCGCAATATCTCCGCATATATGCCCTAGATAGTAATTATCAATAAATTTCTGATCCGGCACTCTCGGCTAGTCAGTCCATAGTGGATCAGTCACTCAGCGTAGGCAATTCAGGGCTAAATCCAGACGCGACCATCCCGCCCGAGCGGCGATTTGCACGACTTATTGCCAGCTCAGAACACCTGAACCATTTATGGATCTCGATTATCGAGGCCCTTCGTGCTTTAGTGACTCCATGTCATCTCAGGCAGCGGGCAGCCCCACTCGCGCCGCCATCGACATCGCCGTTCCGGCCCCGCCGGACGCCGGCGATTCCCGAATGGTGACTATCGACGCGCTGCTCGACACCGACCAGGACGATCTCGCCGAGGCCGCCGCGCGCAGCCGGCGACGCAGTCGTCGCCTCGCTCTCTCCGGCGCCGGGCTAGGCGCGCTGTGCCTCCTGGCCGCCGCCGGGCTCGGCCCCACGTTCGACACCGTCCGGCCCGGTCAGTCGACCGTCGTCCAGGCCCAGGGCGAGCCGCCGGCGCCCCCGGTGGTCGTCGAGCCGACCGGCGACGCTGCCGACAGTGGCAGCGCCCGGGCGCCCGCCGGCAGCGGCGGCGCGGTGGCTACGCCGCCCCAGACCCGGTCCTCGGCGGCGCTCATCCGCCCCGCGACCGCCGCCGCCAGAGCGGGCGGCGACGCGGCGCCGCCGGGGCCCGACCGTTCACTGCCCGGCGGCGTCGGCGTGCCGACGCCGACCAGGCCCCCGACGGACGAGGTCCCGACCGATCGCGATCTCCCCTCGCCCAACCCGGGCCCGACAGCCTCGCCCAGCGCCACCCCGACCAGCCCGCCCACGCCCAGCGTCAGCCCGACAGCCTCGCCGTCGCCCGCTCCCCCTGGATCGCCAGCGCCAGCGCCATCGACCAGCTGACGCCCGGCGCGGTTCGCGTCGGCGGTCAGCGGGCGGCGCCGCTCCCCCGGTCCGCGGGCAGGTCGTCGATCGGGTCGGGCGTCAGTCCCCCGACCGGGTGATCAGCCAGCTCAGCCCGCTCCCGGGAGATCTCCCGGCTGAGGAAGTAGTTGAGGGCGGTCCGGATCGTCGCGATCGCCGCCAGCTCGACGATCTCCTGCATGGTGGGGCCCACAGCGGTACGCAACAGGTCAGCGGCGAGCTGGAACTCCAGAGCCAACGCCAGGTACCGGCCCAGCCGCAGCCGCACAGCTGTGAAGGCGTCGGTGCGCCGGGACCGGACCACGACGACGAGGAACCGGCCCAGCGCCGCCGCGGTCCCCACGACGATGACCAGCGCGCCAGCCGCCTCGACCGCCGTCACCAGCCAGTCGACCGCTGAGGCCAGCGTCAGCTCCACCGGCGCGGGGTCCCAGCCCCGGCGGCCGCTGTCGCCACCACCCGGTCGCCGGTCGCGATGAGATGGTCGTCCTTGTGCTCTATCAGGTCCTCCCGGCGCCGACGGCGGCACGCCCCGTCGCCCGGTAGCTGGCCGCTGACCTCAGTCGCCGACCGGGTTCCCGTCCCGACGCCGGTCAAACCGGGCGGGTCCGGCCGGAGCGGCCAGGTCAGGAACGCCAGGCGCGGGAGCTGGTGATCCGGGAGTTGCCGGCGCGGTCAACCGCCCGCAACGCCACCGTCAGCTTCCGTCCGAACCGGTCGGTGTTGACCCGCATGGCGTAGCCGCTGGTGTAGTCGCGGGCCACGACCCGGCCGTTGACCAGCAGGTCGACCCGGGCGATGCCGTACCGGTCGCCCGCGTTGGCGGTGACGGTGACGGTGCGCGAGACCCGGGCGCCGGAGCGCGGAGCGGACCGGAACCCCACCGCCGGGGCGGCGTTGTCAACCGTGACGTACCGGCTGTGCGCCTTGACGTTGCCGGCGGCGTCCCACGCCTTGACGGTCAACAGCACCCGCCCGCTGTAGCGGCCCGAGTACCAGCCCGGCGCGAACGGGGCCGCGGTGTCGGTGGACACCAGCGCGCCGTTGACGTAGAGCGAGACCCGGCTGACGCCGCTGAGGTCCGAGGCGCTGGTGTGGACCCGCACCGTCGAACGCGCGTAGCCGTTCGCGACCGGCGAGCTGACCGACAGCGCCGGCACGACGTTGTCGACCAGCAGCGGCAGCGCAGCCACCCCGACCGTGCCCAGGTTGTCGGTGGCCACCAGAGTCAGCGCGGTGTTCCGGGGCATCCCGACCGTCGACAGCCCGAACCCGTACGGACCGGCGCCGGCGACGGTGCTGGAGACCACCCCGTTCACCAGCAGCGACATGCTCGCCACACCGTCGTCGTCGGTGGCCTCAGCGGTCACGTTGATCGAGCCGCGCACCAGGGACTGGGCGACGACGCCACCCGGGGTGATCACCGGGGCGCCGGCCGAGGCCACCGTCTGGACCACGTCCAGGGCGTTGACCCGGCCATGGGCCGTCCACGCCGACGCCAGCGGGTCGGCGGTCGCGGTGATCGCGGCGGCCAGCTCGGCCGCGGTGGACCCAGGATCGGCTGCCAGGGCCAGCGCCGCCACGCCGGCGACGACCGGGGTGGCCGCGGAGGTGCCGCAGAACGAGTACCAGGAGCTGAACCGGCCGCCGGTGATGACGCAGCCGGGCGCGGCGACGTCGACCCAGGAGCTGCCGTAGTTGGACCATGAGTAGCGGGCGTCGGCGCTGGTCGACGCGCCGACCGACAGCACGCCGGCGATCGCCGCCGGGTACTGCCGCGAGCTGACGCCGTCGTTGCCGGCCGCGGCGAGCACGAGCACGTCGTGGGCGACCGCGTAGGCGACGGCCTCGTTGAGCAGTGCGTCGGTGGACGGGCCGCCGAGGGACAGGTTGATGACATCGGCGTCGTGGTCGGCCGCCCACCGGATACCGGCGGCGATGTCGCTATACCAGCCGTACCCGTCGCTGGCCAACACCTTGATCGGCATGATCTTGCAGCTCCAGCACACCCCGGCCGCCCCGCCGTGGTAGCCGCCGCCGGCGTCGTTGCCGGCGCCGGCGATGGTCGTGGCGACCTGGGTGCCGTGACCGTGGTCATCGGCGGCGTTCGCGTCGTCGTTGACGAAGTCGTGACCGGCGACGATGCGGCCGACCGGCAGGTCGGGGTGCGCGCTGACGCCGGTGTCGATGACCGCCACCGTCACCTCGGCCGAGCCGGTGGTGCGCTGCCAGGCGCCCGGGACGGCGATCCGGTCCAGGGCCCACTGCTGGGAGCGGAAGTGGTCGTTGGCGGTGACGGCTGCGACCTTGGCGCGCTTGTCACGCTCCACGTAACGGACGGCCGGGTCGGCGCGCAGCGCGACGATCGCCCCGGCCGCGTCGGCGGCGGAGACCTCGACCGTGGCCGTGGTCGGGCTGACCCGCTCGGCGTCCACGACGTCGATGTGGTGGACGTGCTCCAAGCGGCGGGCCGGCGCGGTGGCGTCGGCGCCGGGCCTCAGCCCGACGATGAGCGCTCCCGGCTCGGCCGGGGCCGGCGCGGGGTCGGCCACCGGGGCGGCGATCACGCTCGGCGGCGGGACGCTGACGGGGACGGCGCCTGCTGGCGACGCCACCGCCAGGAGGGCGGACGGGATCGCGGCGGCGCACGCCGCCGTGATGGTCACTGCTCGCAGGTGCGCACGCCGCATGACACTGCCTTCCTGGCCGTTGCTACGTCGACCGCTTCCATGCGGCCGTGCGAGGCTGATCGGCGTTGACGACGGCGGCCTGAGGGAACCAGCGCGTGTTTTTCCGTGTCGGCCGGGCGGCGGGCACGGCTCGGGCCCCGCGCCGACGGATGATCAGTCAACGCGGGGCCCGGCCCCAGAGAGTCGCTCAGCGGTGACGCGTCAGCGGACGCGCACCACGAACCGCGGGTCTGCGGCGATCTTGCGGAACTCGGTCAGCGCCGCGCCGGAGCTGTCGATGCGGATGTCCGAGCCGTTCTGGTCCTTCTCGGTGTCGAACCACAGCATGCCCTTGATGGCCGGGAACTTGCCCAGCTCAGCGAGGACCGACGACAGGATCTTGGCCTTCTGGGCCGGGTCCTCGGCGTACTCGTGCACGCCCCACTCCGACAGCATCAACGGCTTGCTGGCGTGGAACTTCTGGTGCCAGTTGTAGAAGCCGGGGAACTTGGCCGGGTCGGTGGTGCGGTTGACCAGGTCGGTGAGGGTGCCGTAGTGGTAGCCACCGGGCTTGGAGGCGACATAGGCGTCCAGACCGATCCAGTCGACAACGTCGTCGCCCGGGTACAGGTCGTACCACCACGACTGGTTGTAGAACTTCTCGATGCCCATGTAGGCCACCACGAACACCGCGTTGTCGACGCCGTTGGCGCGCATCCGCTTGACGGTGTGCCGGAACATCGCCGCGAAGTCCTTGGCGGTCATGCCCGAGCCGGCGGTCGCGACGACGTCGTTCTCGGGCTCGTGGTGCATGGTCATGAAGAACTTGTCGCGGTAGTTCGCCTTGATGTACGCCGAGAGCGCGTCGATGCGGGCGTCGTACTTGCCAGCAGCGACGTCGGCCCACTTGCCGCCGTAGTTTACCTTCCAGTTGGTGAACAGCAGGCGCGGCTTGCCGGCCTCGTTCGCCATGGCGATCTCCGCCTTGGTCGGGAACATCTCGTCGCCCCGGTGGTACGTGTGGTAGACCGACGCGGTGCGGCCGGACTTGGCCTCCCACTCGCGTAGGGCCTGGTCACGCGGGGTGCTGGCGAAGCCGCCCGCGGCCGCGCCCCACAGCACGCCACAGCTGGGAACCAGCATGGCGTCCACAGCGCACTCACGCTTGGTCGGCGTCGGAGTGGGCGCGGTAGTTGTCGGCGGCGCGGTGGTCGGCGCCGTCGTCGGCGCGGTGGTCGGGGCGGTGGTCGGCGCGGTGGTCGGGGTCGGCTTCGGCGGACGCGGCGCCACCGGCTCACGGACCGTCACGGTCAGCGTCGGCTTGCCGGTGGCCAGCTCCGACGACCGGAACCGGGCCAGGCCGGCGCCGGGATTGGTGACGGCGAAGGCATGCGTGCCACCGGCCCGCACCGCGCTGGTGAGGTTGAAGGTGACGGTCGCCGCGGTCGCAGCCGGCTGGACGGTGGCCACGTCGGCGCCGAGAACGGCCCGGTTGGCGTGCGTCAACGAGCCCTCGGTCCACGAGGTGCTCGCCACCTTCTTGACCTTGAGGCTGGTCGGGAGCTTCTCAACGTCGCGGGTCAGCGTCAGCGAGGCGTTGGTGACGCTCGCGCCGCTGGCCAGCGTCCCGACCGGAAACTTCAGGTAGGACAGATAGGACGCCGTGCCCGCCCGGCCGGTGACCAGCTTGGTCCACGACCCGGTGTTGGTCGTGGCGGCGGTGCTGGCGGTGTAGGCGTCGTCCGAGGCCGTGACCTTGAGAACGCGGGTGGTGTATGTCATGTCGTCGGCGCTGGCGGCCGATCCGCTGAGGACAGTTCCACTCAGCGCGGTCGCCGTGGCGAGCGCTGGGGCCAGGACGCGTACGACGCCACGGCGGTATCCGTTGAACCGGGTGGTGGTTCGCTGGGTCACTATGTGATCTCCTTGCCTCGACTCCGCGGGAGGTGCGGACTCATTCGAGGTTGTCCAGGCCAGGGATCGACAAGGGTTTCCGTGCGTTGCGGTTCGGGTGCGCAGTCACCGAGTGGTCGACATCGAACCGGACGCAACCGGCTGGCACCCGGTCACGACCCCAGTCGCCACCGACGCGAGGCCGTGATCTGCTCAGCGACGAGCTCGCGGGGCCGATCGGGAACGGTTGAGGCGCCAGTCGCCGCTACGCCACCAAGGAGGCCACCATGTCGTCGACGCTGCTGCCACCGCCCCGGCTCCACGTCGTGCCGGAGATGAGCGAACGCTGTGACCGCTGCGCGGCGGCGGCGAAGCTGACCTTCACGCTCCCCCACGGAGGTGGGGAGCTGGTGTTCTGCGGACACCACGCGAACCGCCACACCGAGGACATCCTGCGCGCAGCCGAGCGGGTGATCATCGAGAACGGTTTCGTCTGGCAGGGCGCCGACCGCACCGCGTCGGGCTGACGCCTGCCGCCCCCGCAGGGTCTGGAAGCCATGCCGGCCGCCCGTTAGGGTTGTCGGCATGGCTTCTTCGTACAGCTACCTGCCCGTTGATCTGCGTGAGTACACGGTGGCCCACACCACCGCGCCCGACGATCTCGTGGCCGCGCTGGTGGAGCGCACCCGGGCGGCCCTGCCCGACGAGGCGGTGATGCAGGTGTCAGCGGAGCAGTCGACGCTGCTCGGAATGCTGGCCCGGCTCTGCGGCGCCCGTCAGGCTGTGGAGGTGGGCACGTTCACCGGCCTCAGCTCGTTGGCGGTGGCGCGGGCCCTGCCGGCTGATGGCCGGATGCTGTGCCTGGATGTCTCCGAGGAGTTCACCGCCATCGCCCGGGAGTTCTGGGCCAGGGCGGGCGTCGACGACCGGATCGAGCTGCGGATCGGACCGGCGGCCGAGACCCTCGCCGCGACGCCGGCCGAGCCGACCTTCGACTTCGCCTTCATCGACGCCGACAAGCCCAGCTACGGCCGCTACTGGGATCTGCTGGTGCCACGGTTGCGCGTCGGCGGCCTCATCGTGGTCGACAACGTGCTGTGGAGCGGCCGGGTGTTGGATCCGGACGCCGGGGACGAGGACACCCGGGCGTTGGCGGCGTTCAACGACAAGGTCTCGGGTGACGAGCGGGTCGAGTCGGTCATGCTGCTGTTCGCCGATGGACTCACGTTGGCGCGCAAACGCTGAGCAGGCGTCATCAGTTACTCCAGAACACCAGAGCAAATATCGGTTCTGTTGTTAAATCCGACTATTGGGTTAATTGGCGGATAGTCTGGGGCTCCGCGCTTTTTCGTGGAGGTCACAGGTGCGCCGCTTCCCCGGGGTCCGCCAGCCAACGACCTGGTTGTCGCTGCTCTCGGGACTCATCGTGCTCGCGCTCACCGGCGGCGCCCTCGCTTTGTGGCGCAGCGGCGAGGGCACGGGCCGGCGGTACCGCGCCCTCGCCGAGCTGGGCACGCCGCCCCCGGAGGCCGCCGTCGCCGTGTTCGTCGCCGGCATCGCCCTGCTGCTCGCCCTAGGCGCCCCCGGACGGCTGCGACGAGCCGTGGTCATCGCGCTGGGGGCCGGCGTCGCCCTCGTCGGGACCCTCGGCATCCTGGAACACCTCGGCCCGGCCCGGCCGTCGGCGTTGGCAGGACTGATCCGCGAAGCCGCCGTCACCGGCGCCCCCGAACCCAAGCCGATGTCCGCCGCGTCCGGCTGCGCCATCGCGCTCGTCGGGCTGGCGCTGGTCATCCCGCCGCTGGTCAACGCCCGTGACCCGGACGCCATGTGGCCGCACACGTTCGCGCCGGCCGCGGCCACCATCGCCGGCGTCACCCTGCTGGCGTACGTGATCGGCGAGACCAGCGTCCCGGCGCTCGGCGCCCTCATCACCATGACGCCGCTCACCGCCGTCAGCATTCTAATGTTCACCGTCGGCATCATCTGGGCCCACCCAGCACACGGCCTGCTACGCCCCCTGCGCAGCGGCGGGCCCGGCGCCACCCTGTCCCGCCGGGTCGGACCCGCCCTGTTGCTCCTGCCGGTCGGCGTCGCCGTCGTCAGCGGGGCCGTGATCCAGGCCGGCTGGGGTGAGCCGGCGCTCACCATCTCCCTGGCCACCGCCGCGTTCGTGCTCGTGCTCATGGTGGTCCTCGGCGGCACCGCCCGCGTCCTGGACCGGGCCGACGACCAGCAACGCACCCTCGTCGAGGCGCTCTCAGCCGAGCGGGACTTCAGCGGCACCCTGCTGCGCTCGATGAGCGAGGCGGTCCTCGTCCACGACCGCGACCTGAAAGTCATCGATGTCAATCCCAGCGGCTGCCGGCTCCTCGGCCGCGAACGGGACCAGCTCATCGGGCAACGTCCGCCCTATCCGTGGGAGGACCAGACTCCCCGGACCCCGGGCGCCAACCAGACCAGGCACATCGTCCGCCCCGACGGCGCCCAGGTGCCGGTGCTGGCGATGACCTCCCCGGTGCTCGACGACCGGTCCCGACCGCGCGCGTACGTCGGCACCTATGTCGATATCACCGACCACCGGCAGGCCGAGGAGTCGCTCGCCCGGCACGCCGCCCAGCTGGAGGCCGCCAACCAGCAGCTCCAGCTGCGGCACGAGGAGCTGGCCGAGGCGGCGCACTTCAAGGGCGACCTCATGTCGATCATGTCGCACGAGGTGTCCCAGCCGCTCAGCTCGGTCTCCAGCCTCTCCGAGCTGCTCAACACCGAGTGGGACCAGCTCGACGAAGGCATCCGCCAGGACCTCGCATCCAAGATCGACCGCAACACCCGCCGCCTCACCAACATGATCAACGACATGCTGCTGCTGTTCCGGCTGGACGCGGGGGTCGTCAGCGCCCGACGCGCCGCCGTGCCGATCAGCGAGGTCGTCGACGCCGTCGCCGCCACCCTGCCGGCCGGCGTCGCCCTCGACACCCGGGTCGACCCGAACCTGTGCGCGCTGGTGGACCGGGCGCACCTCAACCAGGTGATCAAGAATCTGGTCAACAACGCCGTCAGCTACGGGGCGCCGCCGTTCGAGCTCGCCACCGACGTGCGCGCCGACGGCGTCGTGCTCACCGTCCGCGACCACGGCCCGGGTGTGCCGCCGGAGGACCGTGCCCGGCTGTTCGACCGGATCGCCCACTCCCGCGGCGCTGACGGCCGCAGGACCGGCTCCGGGCTCGGGCTCTTCATCGTCCGACACCTGGTCGAGCTCAACGGCGGCACGATCTGGTACGAGGACGCCGAGCCGACCGGCGCCCGGCTGGTGGTCCGGCTGGCGCCCACCGCCGCCCTCGGCACGGTCCCGCTCGACGGCCGCGCGTCCGCTGCGGCGTCCACGGCTGGCGCCGTCAACCCGGCGGCCGGTTCGCCGGCCTGGACCGAACGCGACTCCGACCGGCGTGCCGATGTCCGGACACCCGCCCCGGAACACCCTCCCGCCGAGCACCCGGCGTCATCCTCGAGCTGAGCGCCGTCAGCGGTCGTCGTTCGCCAGGCGGTCGAGCACCTGGTCGGCGAGCTGCCCGAGCGACGCGACCTGGTGGGCGTCGAGGGCGTCGAAGAAGAGCCGCCGGACGGCGGCGGCGTGCCCCGGCGCCGCCGCGGCGATCGCCTGCCTTCCCGCGTCAGTGATGGTGATGACGGCGCCTCGCCCGTCGGAGGGGCACTCCTGCCGGCAGACGAGTCCGCGCTTCTGCATCCGGCCGAGGTGGTGGGACAGACGGCTCTGCTCCCAGTCGAGGTCCTGTTGGAGCTCGTAGGGCCGGCGGCGTCCGTCGGGGGTGTCGGTGAGGTAGACGAGGACCTCGTAGTCGGCGATGGAGAGCTGCGAGCCTGCCTGCAACTGGCGGCCGAGCGCGGCGGTGAGGCGGTTGTTCATGCGCAGGTAGGCGCGCCAGGCGCGCTGTTCGGCGTCGGACAGCCAGGGGGGCTCGCTCATGCTGTCAGCCTACCAGCAATGAATGACACGTCATCCTTGACGACGCATGATGCGTCATGTACTGTCGGAATCACCTGAATGACACATCATCTTCCAGCCACAGGGAGTCCCACATGACCACCACCACCACCGGCGTCGACTTCGCCGCCCTCACCGGCGCCTACACCATCGACCCCGCGCACACCCGGATCGGCTTCGTCGCCCGGCACGCGATGGTGACCAAGGTGCGCGGCGCGTTCAACGACTTCGCCGGCGCCGTGCGCTTCGACGGCGCCAACCCGGCCGCCACCGCCGTCGACGTGACGATCGAGGCCGCCAGCATCGACACCCGCAACGCCCAGCGCGACGAGCACCTGCGAGGCAACGACTTCCTCGACATGGAGCAGTTCCCGCAGATCACCTTCCGCTCCACGGACTTCGCCCAGACCGCCGCGGACGCGTTCGCGCTGACCGGCGATCTGACCATCAAGGGCGTCACGAAGTCGATCACGATTCCGTTCCAGCACGAGGGCGTCGCCACCGACCCGTACGGCAACCTGCGCGTCGGGTTCGAGGGCTCGGTCGTCATCAACCGTCGCGACTACGGCGTCACCTGGAACGCGGCCCTCGAGACCGGCGGCGTGCTGGTCAGCGACAAGATCACATTGGAGTTCGAGGTGTCGGCCATCAAGAACGGCTGACCCGTCCGGCGCGGGGGCCCGGCCCGGCCGCCCCGAAGGGTGCGGTCGGGCCGGGCCTGCCGGCGCTAGCGTCGGGTGGGCGCCGCGCCGGCCGGGAGGCTGTCGAGGGCGGCGATCGCCGCGCGCAGGTTCGGCAGCGGGCCGATCTTGCCACCGCCGGTCTGCGGCGACCCGGTGCGGACGAGGATGTCACGCACCTGCGCCGGCGTCAGGGTCCGGCCGCGTTCCCGGGCGATACTCGACAGCGCGGCCGCGGCGCCGGCCACGATCGGCGACGCGCTGGACGTGCCGTTGAACCGTGCGGTGTACTCCTGCTGGGCGGGGCCACGATGGAGGTCGCCGTAGCCGGTGGTGACCACGCACTCGCCCCAGCCCTGCAGGTCGACCCGCGTGCCGTAGCTGGAGAAGCCGAGTTTGCTCCGCGCCGCGGAGCAGCCCTGGGCCGGCCCGGCGCCGCCCGCGCCGACGACGATCGCGCCGGAGTCCGGCTTTCCCCGGGGGAACGGGCTGCCGTTGCAGGCGGCGTCCAGGTTCTGGTTGCCGTTGCCCGCCGGCTCGATGACGACGATGCCGGTCGCCGTCGCGGCGCGGATGGCGTCGTAGACCGCCGGTTCCCACTCGACCGCCACGAAACCGCCGCCGCACCCGCGCATCTGCATCTCCAGCAGCATCACGTCGCCGGGCCGCAGGGCCGCGGCGGCGGTGGTGATCGCGCCGGCCCGGTTGACCCTGCCGCCGGTCATGGTGTCGTTGGTCAGGCGCGGGGTGGCCTCGGGGACCAGCCCGGTGACGCCGCCGGCGTTGGCGTCGCCGATCAGCGTTCCGATCGTCGCCGTGCCGTGGTCGAAGTCGCTGAAGGCCGGCACGCCCTGCGGGACGAGCACCTCCGCCGGGACCAGCGAGGACAGGTCCTCGTGGTCGCGGACCCAGCCGCCCTCGATGTCGAGGACCCGCACGTTGCGGCCCGTCCCGCCCGGCACCGTCTGCGCGTGGTCGACATCGATGCCGTTGACCTGCGTCGACTGCCGGTACCGCTGCCGGTCCACGAAACTCGGCGCGTACGCCGTGACGCCGGGCGGCGGCGCGCCGGCGTCGCGCCGTACGGGCAGCGGCGTCGGGTACGCGATCTCGACGATGTCGCGCGCCAGCAGGTCCGCCAGCGCCGCTGCCGGGTCCACGCCGCGGTGCAGGACGATCTCGTAGTACTGGTTCAGGTCGGCGAGCGCCAACCCGGAGGCCCGCTGCGCCCGGTCGGTCAACGCGGCCAGCTCCGCCGGGGACTGCGGGAACAGGCGGTGCGGGACGCCAGGCGCCGGGATGTGGCCGTGCGGCCCGCGCAGGACGCCGTTGCGCAGGCTGATGGGGGCGCCCTCGGCGAACTTCACCCGGATCGCGGTGCGGCTGTCGTCGGGACCGATGGGGGCGGCGGCCGGTTTGGCGTGCGGTCGGTACCGGATGTCGGGGGTGGCGGGCGGCGCCGCGGCGGCGGGCGCGCCCGCGGCCACGAGGACACCCGCCACCACGGAGGAGACCCAACCTGAGAGACGTGTCGGCATGGTCATACGGTGGGTGATGTATCGATTGATGTCAATGCATAGTTTCAGGGCTCCGCGCCACCCGTCGTAGAGACCAGGTTGCGGCGGCGAAACTCTATCGATGAATCTCTATATGAACTACATTGGCTCCTACCTTCAGGCATCGGTCTCCCGCTGTTCGATGGATGCCTGCACCCCCCCCGGCTAGGAGTCATCGTGAGAACACTCGTACGCCTCGCGGCCGTCGTCGCGGTCGCCGGCGCCTCCGCCATTCCCACCGCAGCCTTCGCCTCGCCCGTCGAGGAGCAGACCCGGATCGTCGGCGGCAAGGTCACCACCGAACAGTGGCCCTTCACCGGGAGCATCCAGAGCGGCGGCCGACACAGCTGCGGCGCGGCGCTCATCTCCCCAACCTGGATCGTGACCGCCAAGCACTGCGTCAGCGGCAGCGGCGCCAGCGTCCGGCTGGCCAGCAACGACCACAGTGGCGGCGGCGAGATGGTGCAGGTCACCCGTTGGGTCAAGGGCACCCTGGACATCGCCCTGGGGCAGCTGCGCACGGCCGCCAAGACCACACCGATCCCCATCGCGGCCGAACACGGCCCCATCGGCACCAAGAGCCGGCTGTTGGGATGGGGCGCGACGACCGCGAGCGGCGGCGGCGGCAGCCGGCAGCTCAAGGAGCTGGACACGTCGATCGTCGACCCGAGCCGGTGCAACTACAGCGGCGGCAACCCCGACCGCCAGCGGGAGATCTGCACCGACAACCCGGGCGGCAACCAGGGCGCCTGCTTCGGCGACTCCGGTGGCCCCCAGATCAAGCAGGTGGACGGCCGCTGGGAGCTGATCGGCGTCACCAGCCGCGGCGAGAGCGTCTGTGCCCGCAAGCCCAGCGTCTACGTGAGCGTGCCCGCCCACCTGGACTGGGTCAAGCAGAACGTCACCGACCTGCCCCGGTCCTGACCTCACCGGGGCCCAGGCGAAGCGCACCCCGGGCCCGGCCGTCGCGGCCAGAGATCAGGCTGCGGCGGCCGGCTGGGTCGCGGTGATCGCCAGGCCGGACAGGACCCGGGCGACGTACCGCCAGTGACCGAGCTGGGCCACGTCGCGGGCGTCGCTGGCGGCCAGCAACGGCACCCCGGCGGCGGCGAACAGGCCAGCCAGACGCGGTGAGGGCGTCCGCCACGACTCGCTGACCTCGACGGCGGCGCCGGTGCACCGGCACGCGTCGACCAGCGGGGCGAACACGTCGTCGTCCAGCTCCGCCTCCTCGACGCCGAGCTGCCACAGGGCGTTGAGGGGCCGGGCGAGCTGGGCGGGAGCGTAACGGCTGGCGCGTTCGACGGCCCTGGTGGTGGCGGCGACGGCCAGCTCGACCAGATCGGCGCGGCTGAGCGCTCCGCTGCGGAGCAGGTCATTGACCCGCCGCGGCTCGGCCGGCCCGGACGGCAGCGGCAGCCGGGACGCGCCGACGGAGAGGACGTCGAGGCCGCCGAGGTCGGTGGGGAAATCCAGCCAGCCGTCGGCACGGGCGATCTCGACCTCGACCGCGATCCGCAGGTCGATGTCGGTGCGCTGCTGGGCACGCTGGATCGACTTCTGGTAGACCGGCAGCCAGTTGGCCCGGGGCGTGACGATGTCGCCGAAGGTCAGCTGTTCGATGCCAACCCTCTCGGCGGCCGTCACGATGGCGCCCACGCTGTCACGTCCAACCGAGAATCCGGTATGCACATGAGCGTCGGCGGCGAGGTCGATCAGCGGAACAACCTCGTAGTCGCGCTCTAGCCCCACGGTGACTCCCTTAGCCGGTCTGATGTCAACGTCCACCACGATGCCGGCTCTGGGCTGTGCGCGTCGGTGTCGCTCGGGTGCAGGATCGGTGCTTACGCCCGGGCGCCGCCGCACACCGGCGGCGGCGCTCCTCGGATCAGGGCGTCAGGCAGTCGGTCAGACGCGCTGCCACCGCTGGTTCGCGCCGCCGTTGCAGGTCCACTGGATGACGTCCGCGCCGTTGGCCATCGAGGCCCCGAACACGTCGAGGCACTTGCCGCTGTGCCGGGCGCGGATCTCCATACCGGTGGCTGTCGACACCAGCAGCCAGCGCTGGTTCGCCCCGCCGTGGCAGGCCCATTGGACGACGTCCGCCCCGTTGGTGGTGGAGGCGGCCAGGACGTCGAGGCACTTGTTGCTGTGCAGGGCACGGATCTCGTGCCACCCGCCGCCAGCGGGCACCATGCGCCAGTGCTGGTTGGCCCCCTGGTGGCAGGTCCATTGGATCGCGTCGGCGCCGTTGGCCGCCGAGGCCCCGAACACGTCGAGGCACCGGCCACTGTGCCGGGCCCTCAGCTCGTAGGCCGCCGTCGCTCGTTCTACTCCGGTTCCGCTGCCGGGCGCTGCCGACGACGGCGCTGCGGTGAGCGCCATCCCCGCTCCGACGGCCGCCACGGTGATCGCTAGTCGGGTGGTGAGTCGCATTCTTCTCCTCCTGCGTCTTGTCCCTGTGCGCGCTCGAAGCGGCGCGACCGAAACGGCCTACCCGGTGGCGGTCGGGCCATTCGGCGGTCCGCGGCCAGATGCCGGACGAGCGGGAGGTTGGCCCTAAAGGGCGCGGCAGGGCACTTAAGGGCACCCGGAATCAGGAGGCGCCGGGCGGACGGCGGTAGCGGTAGCCGAAGCCCCGGACGGACTCGACCGGG
This sequence comes from Pilimelia columellifera subsp. columellifera, assembly GCF_039532605.1. Taxonomy (NCBI): domain Bacteria; kingdom Bacillati; phylum Actinomycetota; class Actinomycetes; order Micromonosporales; family Micromonosporaceae; genus Pilimelia; species Pilimelia columellifera. Next base: position 187,852 of record NZ_BAAARY010000003.1, on the reverse strand, counting down.
GACTCGTCCGGGTCGGTCCAGCCGAGTTTGCGCCGCAGCCGCAGGACGGCGAACTTAACCCGTTCCTGGCCGATCCCGGTGGGGTCGTCCCACGCCTGGGAGAGCAGCTGGTTGGGCGACAGGACCGCGCCGGCGTGGCGGACGAGGGTGTTGAGCAGCCGGAACTCGGTGGGGGTGAGCCGCACCTCGTTGCCGGTGACGAAGACCCGCCGGGAGGTGGGGTCCAGGTGCAGAACGCCGTCGTCGTAGACCTGTGACGCCCACGAGGTCGAGCTGGTGGAGCGGCGCAGCAGGGCCTCGACCCGGGCGAGCAGCTCAGCGTTGGCGAACGGCTTGGTGAGGTAGTCGTCGGCGCCGCTGCGCAGCCCGCGGACCTTGTCGGTCTCCTGGCCGTGGGCGGTGAGGACGAGCACCGGCACGTCGCTGATGTCACGCAGGCGTTCGAGGACCTGCCAGCCGTCCATCTCGGGAAGGCCGACGTCCAGGACGATCAGGTCCGGGTGCTCGGCGTAGGCGTCACGCAGCCCGGCGCGGCCGTCCTTGGCGTGGTGGACCTCGTAACCGGACCGGGTGAACAGCAGCTTGAGTGCCAGGGAGATGTCGGGGTCGTCCTCGACCACCAGCAACCGGCTCATCCGTGCCTCGCTCCCACTCGACGGCTATCACCCCGAAAGCCACTATAAAGGGAAATTTCTTTCATACGTGCCAGTGGAAGCATCTCGGCCGCCGACGCGACACATCCCAACACCCGGACGTAGCCGTGCCGACCCGACAACCCGATCGCTCCCGGATCACTCCCCCGGCGTACCCGGCTCCGAGGCCGCGCTGCCGATCGGTGAGGCATGTCCGAACCGTCACCGTCAGTCCGCGAAGCCGGCCTCCGCATCCGGCTGGTCGTCATCGACCAGCACGAGATCGCCCGGCTCGGGCTGGCCTACCTGGCCCAGCGCAGCGCCGGCATCTCGCTGGTCGGCCAGGCGGCGACCGTCGAGGACGGGCGCGGGCTCATCGCGGCGCTGCGCCCCAGCGTCGTGACCATCGGCGCCGAGAAGGGCGCGCTGAACGCCGCCCAGCAACTGCGGGTGAGCTTCCCCGATGTCGGCCTGGTGCTGATCACCATGGAGCCAGACGAGGACCTGCTCGCCCGGGCCGCCAGCGCCGGCCTGTCCGCGCTGGTCAGCCGCGCCGCGCCGCTGCCGACGCTCGCCGCCGTGATCCGGCAGGCGTCCCAGGAGCCGGCCCGCTTCCGCGCCCCCGGCGCGGCCCTGCTGCCCCGGGCCCGCCGCTCCAGCCTGCCCGCGCTCAGCGCCCGCGAACAGCAGGTCCTCGCCCGGCTGCCCGACGGAGAGACCCTGGAGTCGATCGCCGACGCGCTCGACGTCAGCCGACGCACCGTCAAGACCTACGTCTCCCGCATATACACCAAGCTCCAGGTCCAGAACCGGGCGCAGGCGGTCATCGTGGCGGCGCGCCACGGGCTGCTGCCGCCAGCCGCCTGACCCGAGAGCCGGTCGCCCGCCGCCGCCGAGCGGTACCGTCGACGTTCGGGGACGACGCGAGCTGGGGGGACGCCGGTGGACCGACGGCTGCTGCATCACCTCGCCGCATGGCTCGGCCAGTGGCCGACCGGCCGTCAGTTCCAGGTCGTGGGGTCGTCCCGACGCAGCGAGCCCGGCTGGGACGGCGTCGTCTGCGCCGCGGTGAGCGTCGCCAGCCCGGCCGGCGAAATCCTGTCCGTGGCCCCGGACATCACCGCCGACGTGCGTCGGCTCGCCCGCGGCGGCCCCGAACACCTCGCCATCTACCTGCCCGCCCTCCTGGGATTCCCACAGCAACACCTCACGCCCGCGGTGTTCCGATGGTGCGAACGCCCCGCCGAACTGCCGGAGCTGGGCGAGTGGACGCCCGCCGACGACGCCCCACCCTGGCTGAAAGTCTTCGGCGGGGAGGTGCTGGTCAGCCGCGACCCGACCACCGGCGAGCACCAGGCCGGCGTCGGCATCAAACGACACTCCCGGCACGGACACGAGATCGCAGTGGTGACCGCTGCCGCCGCCCAGGGCCGCGGGTTGGGCCGGGCCCTGGTCGCCCAGGCCGCCCGACGCATCCTCGACGAGGACGCCATCCCGCTGTACCTGAACGACGCCGCCAACGAGGCGTCGGCGCGGGTGGCCGTCGCGGCCGGTTTCCCCGACCAGGGCTGGGTGTTCCGCAACCTACGTTGACCGACGGGCCCGCGACCGCCACCGCCGCTCAGACGCCGCGCTCAGCCGGGGGCGAGCGTCACCGTCGGATCTCCCAGGAGCACCAACGCCTGCCGGTCCCGGGCGGTGAGCTGAAGCCGGGTCAGCCGCGCCTGCGCCGCCACATCACCGGGGGCGAGCGCGTCCCGGGCGGTGGCCCAGTCCGTGTGCAGTTGCCCGACACCGGCCCAGTAGCCGGCAAGGGCCAGCCCCAGCGGCCGCCCGTGGTGCAGCTGGGTGGAGAACGCCGCCACCAGCTCGTGCCCGAGCGACTGCCCGGTCTCGGCGACCTGAAGCGTCCAGTCGAACGTCGGCTCGACGTGACCCACGATCGCCCGTACCGGGTCGGGGCGGCTCAGCAACGCCGTCGCCGCCGGCGCGACCGTGTCGCCGAGACCCGCGACGGCGCCGACCACCCGGTGGGCCGCCCCGCCCGGGCTCAGCAGTCCGGCGAACGCGCTGGTGGCGTCGCTGCCGGCGGAGCAGCAGGCGGCGGCGTGCCAGATCGTCCCGGCCGGAACCGCCGCCGTCAACTCCGACAACGGGGCCGTCACATGGTCGGCGGCCACCGGAAGCCCGAGTCCGGCGGCCAGCAGCGTCGGATCCTCCAGCGGCGCCGTCCGACCGTGGCTGGAGGTGACCAACAGCGCCGGACGCTGATCGAGCAGGGCCGTCAGCAACTCCTTGCTGGTGGCCGCCGGACCGGTCAGCTCCACCGCGTCCGGCAACGACGGGTCCCTCAACGCCGCAGCCAACGGCCCGGCGACGGCCTGGCGCATGAGCGTGGTGATGTCGCCGGCGTCGACCGACCAGACCAGCGGGGCCGCCAGCCGTGCCGACGCGTCCGGCCAACCCGCCAACAACGCGTCCACGTAGGAGCCGATCTGATCCGCCGGCAGCGGCAGTCGCCCGACCGCGTGCCGGACGCCGAGGGCGTACTGGGTCGACCACGGGATCTGGTCCGGACCGCCGACGATGAGCACGTGCCTGGGCAGCCGGCCCGGCCCGACGCCGAACCGGCTGAGTCCGATGACCGGGTCCTGGGCCCGCCCGTCGGGCAGATAGCGGCGGAGCAGATGCGACGGCAGGTCCGGCCGCCAACGCAGCGCCACCGTGCCCGGCCGGCCGGCGATGAGCCGGCGCACCGGCTCGGGGGCGTCCCCGCCCGCGGCACGGACCACCGGGTCGACATCGTCGCGGTCCGGCAGCAGGACCCCGTAGCCGACATCGGGGTGCGCCCAGTCGGCCTCGTCGACCAGCGGCGCGATCGGCAGCGCCTGCTGGGACCGGGGCAGGCCGGCGCGGGCCCCCCAGCGGACAGCGTCGGCGGCGAGCGCCCCGCCGACCGGGGCGTCCGCCCAGGCGTTGAGGGTCACCTCGGCGGGCAGCCGCTCGGTCATGGCGCCGCTGCCAGCGGGGCCGCGGCGAGGACGCGGGCCAGTTCGGCGTCGAGGTCCGCGACGCGCCGGCGTACCTTGGCCGCTACGGTCGGGTCGATGCCGTCCACGCTGGACAGGTAGCGCTGCAACGCGTCGCGCTCGCCGAGCAGGTCGGCATAGCTCAGAGCATCGCCGGGCAGCCGCGCGGCACGGACCCGGAACTCCTCACACCCCACATAAAGGACCGGGTCGGCCCAGCCGTCCAGCTGGGCGGGATCGGCGCCGGCCAGCGCCGCCCGGGCGCCGGTGAGCGCCCCGGCCCAGTCGATGATCTCCCCGTCGTGGTCGGTGGCCTCAGCCGCTGCCCGCACGTCCGCGAGCACCGCCGGGTAGAGCGCCTGGACGCAACGGTCAGCGGCAGTGACGTCGACCAGCCGACGCATCCCCAGCACCGCTGGCACGCCGCCGAGGGCGATCTCGTGCGCCAGCGCCCCGCCGGTGACCATGCCAGCCGTGTCGGTGGCGGCGGCGCTCTCGCAGGCGGCCAGCACCACCAGCCACGGGTCGGCGCCGAGCAATCCCTGGATGATGTTCGCCAACTGCAACGACACCGAACCGGCCGGCGCCTCGGACAGCAGGTCGGCGGCGTCCGCGAAGACCAACGTGGACACCCCGGGCATCACCTGCCCACCATGGGCGAGCAGGTGCAGCACGTCCGGGTTCGCGGCGGCGATCTGCCGGGCCAGGCCGGCGGCGTCGTTGGCCATCGGCTGGGACTGCGCGTACGGCAGCGCTGCGGCGGCGACCGCCTTCAGCACCGCGTCCTCGGCGCTGATCACCACCAGTCGGGCGCCGACGGCCCGGCCGTCCTGGCTGGACACCGCTTCGAGCAACGCCCTGGCCTGGGCAAGCCCGGAACGCCCGGCGGCCGACAGCACCGCGACGAGGGTCAGCTCCCCGGCGAAGACCCGCTCCACCACCGGCCGGGCCCGGCGGGCGATGCGGGCCACCGGCCAGCGGGGGTCCAGGGCGAGGAAGCCGTGGTCGTCGGCGTACAGCTCCTCCCACGGCAGGGCGTCGGCGGCGGCAGCGACGACCCGGAAGTACAGCGGGGCCGCCCCGGCGCCCAGCGGGGTGGCGGACATGGCGCCGAGGCCGTCGCGGATCGGGGGGTGCGCGCAGAGCCGGCGATGCAGCTCCGCGCCCCGGGCCAGCACCCCCGGGCCGACCGGGGCGGACAGATCGACCACCATGTTGTCGCCCAGGCCGGGGATGTTCGTCGGCGCCTCGGCGAGTTTCATCACCGCCTCGGCGCCCAGCGGCTCCAACGACACGACCGTCCGGGGCGGGCTCACCGCTGGCCGTCCTGTTCGCCCTGCGCCGCCACCAGCTCGTGGACGAAACTCAACCCCCGGCTCTGACCATGCTCGTACGCGCCGCGGGTCATCGCCACCGCCTCCGCCCCGCCCTTGACGGCCCGGTCCACCAAGGCGAAGTCGAGGTACCGCGCGGACGCGGCCACCCAACCGGGGATCTGCTCGCCGCGCGCGGCGTACGGCTGCTCCACCTGATCGCCCGGGGACAGACCACCGGCGGCGGCCGCGCCGAGCGCGGCCGCCAGCAGGGTCGGTTGCACGTACACGAACAACGCCGGCGCGATCGGCAGGGCCGTCGAGCCCGGCGGGTTCGCCAGGAACGCCTGCGCGGCCGCCATCCCCCGCCCCTCCCGGTCGTCGGCGATGTCGACATAGGCGGTCGGACCACACTGGGCGGACCCCACCGCGTCCGCCAACAGCCGGGTGGCCAGGTCGGAGTCGTTGCCCGGCGGCGAGCCGATCCCCACCGCGGGGGCGCCCAGCCGGTCGGCCAGCCGGCGGATGTCCCCACCGGACAGGTAGCCGGCCCGGCCCAGCCGGTACCTGCCGCCAGGGTCGGCGGCCACCGCTGTCAGGGACCGGACGCCGTCCAGCGCGCCGTCGCCGATCACGTACAGCACCCGCACGCCGGTGCCGGCGAGCCGGCCGGTCAACCAACGGCTCCACCGGTCGGCGGCGGTCCCGTCGACCGCCATCGCCGGCGGCTCGTGCACCACCAACGCGGGAGTGGTCCTGCCACGGGACAGCGCGTCGGCTGTCGCGGCGTCGGCGAACACGTCCACCTGGGCGGGCATCCGCACCGCGGTGGTCAGCGCCCGCGCGAACGCAGGCAGGTAACCGGTCGGCCAGATGGCGCCGGCGGGGGCGTTGGCCACGACGGCGACCGTCCACCGGGCCGCCGGGGCAGCCGCCGCCGGCAACGGCCGGGGCAGCCGCAGCACCGGGATGCCCAGTCGCGGGGCCAGCACGCTCTCCCACGGCGCCGCCGACAGCCACCCGTACGGGGCGACCAGATGCAGCCACAGCGCGGACATCCCCGGCAGCTGCCTGGTCACCGCGGCGACGATCTCCCGACGCAGCTCGCCGGGCACCCGCAGCATCCCGTACGGGCTCATCTCCGGCCCGATCCCGAAGTCAGCCGGGGCGAACCGCATCGTCCACAGCGACCGCTGCCGGCTCAGATCGACGAGCTCGCAGCCGATCGGGCGCTCGCCAGCGGCGGCGACGGTCACCCTCAGGCGGGCCTGCGGCTCCATGGCGTCCGCTCACACCGGCCGGGTGAGCTGGTGCAGCAGCCACCAGGTGGACGGGTTGCTCACGTCGCCGTGACCGCCGAGCGTGCGCGAGCCGTCGATGGCCACCACCTCAGCGTCCGGCGGCAGCGCGTACGGCTGACCGGGGTCCAGGATCGGCAGGGTTACCGCGCCCGCGGCGCCGGCCGGGCCGTAGCCGCCGAGCGCGCCGTACCGTTCCTCGTCGCCGAACGCGGCGATGTCCGGCTCTCCCAGGTGGTCGCCGCGCATGACGAGGTGGAAGACCTTCCGCAGGGCGTCGTCGTGGCTGGTCAGGGTGGCCAGGACCGGCTGCTCCACCCGGGCCAGGGTGGGCCGGTAGCCGCCGGCGCGCCCGGTTCCGGCGACGTCGCCGGCGAAGCACCAGCGGTTGATCGCGGCCTGTAACAGCAGCATCGACCGGGCCGGGCGGCTCACCTGGGCGGCCGTCAGCGCCGACAGCAGCAGCCGGGCGCCGAACGAATGTCCGATGAGGTGCAGCCTGGCGCTGGAGCCGTTGAGGAGATCGGACACCAGCGGAGCGACGCCGTGCGCGCCGACAGCGCCGGCGCGGCCCTTCATCTTCCACACCGTCGCCGTGCGCAGAATCGTGCGTGGGTCGAAGAAGCCTATTCCAGCGGCATCAGGCTGGAGTTGCGCGGTGGCCGCTCCGGCCGTCGCAGCGCCAACGGCCGCCGTGCCGAAGGTCTCGGCCTCGGCGACCGGTTTGTCGACCCCGTCGAGGCGGGCCCAGGAGTCCAACAGGCCGGCGACGGTCGGCGCGGCGACCGCCCCGGCCTCATCCCCGCCGGCGGCGAAGGCATCCCGGACGATCTCCACCGCGCGACGGGCCTGCGGCTCCGGCAGCCGCTGCGTCCCGTCGACCAGCTCGCTCAGCTCGGCGGCCCCCCGGGCGTCCAGGTCCTCGGTGACGAACTGGAGCATTCGCTCAGTGTGGAAGGCGTCGGCGAGCGCGGCCGGGTCGTCCGGGCCGGCGGCGGCGATCTGCGGACCCTCCTCGCCTGGCCTGAGGAAGCTCGCCGAGGGCCACACCAGCCCCACCAGCAGCGGCCGGTACGGCGACGGCGTCGGCAGGCCCAGCTCGACGCGCTGGGCCAGGTAGCCGGCGATGAAGCTCCGGTAGCGGGTGAGCGCCTGCCCGAAAACGTTGTTCCAGCCGTGTGAGAACAGGAAGACGTCCGTGGCCCCGGCCGCGGCGTCCTCCCGTAGTCGCTGGGCGGTCTGCGGGCTGGACAGCCCACCGCTGGCGTCATAACGCAGCAGGTACAACGGCGCGGCGCCGCCGTCGGGCAAACTGAGCTGTTCGAACGGTCCGACCACCACGGCGGCCTCCCCCGATGCGGCGTGACAGTGTCATCTGATCGTCACACGCGTGCCGTCGACCGCGGGCCGGTTCGCCCGTCGTTACAGTGACCCGGTGAATTCCGCGCTCGCCAACGCAGTGATCATCGGCGCTCTGGTGTTGGCCGCTGCCGGCGGCCTGTCGACGCTGCTCGACCGACCGGCCGGCCGCGTCCTCCAACTCGGCGCGGTGATCGTCCAGGCGCTCGTGCTGGCGCTGACCGTGACGACGATCGCCGCGGTCATCGGCGGCGACCGGCCTGAGGAGGCGGCCACCTTCGCCGGCTACGGACTCACGGCGTTCGCGCTCATGCCCACGGCCGTGGTCCTGGCCCGGATGGAGCCGACCCGCTGGGGTTCGGCGATCATCGGCGGCGCGGCGCTCATCCTGCCGGTGCTGGTACTGCGATTGCAGCAGGTCCATGGCTGAGCCCGGCCACGAGCCTGAGCCGGGCGGCGCGAGCGGTCCGGCAGCCGCGGCCGCTGGCCCGGGCCGCACCGGGGCCGGGCCAGGTCGGGCGCTCGTCTACGTGTACGGCGTCTTCGCGGTGGCCGCGGGGGCACGGGCCGGTGTGCAGATCGCCACCAAGTTCGGCGCGGCGCCGCTGGCCTACAGCCTGTCCGCGCTGGCCGCCGCGATCTACCTGGTGGCCGCCGTCGGGTTGGCCCGGGGCGGGCCGGGCGGACGCCGACTGGCGCTGGTCTGCTGCACGGTGGAGCTGGTCGGCGTGCTCGCCGTCGGCACGGCGAGCCTGCTCTGGCGGCACGCCTTCCCCGACGCCACGGTCTGGTCGGCTTTCGGCCAGGGCTACGGCTACGTCCCCCTGGTCCTGCCGGTGCTCGGCCTCTGGTGGCTACGCCGCGCCCGCTGACCCTCCGCGAGCTTCGCCAGTGGGCGCGGCCGGTCAGCCGGCGTTGAGGATCTGGTAGACGGAGGCCGGGGCGGGCTTGCCGTCGACCGGCATGGCGGGCAGCGTCGCCGTGCCGTACGCGCTGTAGGTGATCGTCTTGTCGTCGGCCTTGACCTTGCCCGCCGCGGGCATCTTCAGGGTGAGGTTGCTGAGCCGGCCCTCGACGTCCACGGTGGCGGAGAACGGCACGGTCTTGGCCAGCTCACCCAACGCGGTGAGCTCCTCGGCGGTCAGAACGGTCCCGGCTGGCAGCTTCGACAGGTCGGCGGTGCCCTGGTAGGCGCCCGCGGAGCCGGTCACGGCGTCGGCGAGCGAGAAGATCGCCTTGGCGTTGGTGGGATCGGAGCCGTTGAGGCTCACGGCGAGTGTCTTGTCCTTGAGCTTGGCGGTGTCGACCTTCGTCCAGCCCTTGGGGATCTTGAGGGTCGGCAGGTCCCTGCTGAAACCGATCTTGGTCCAGAAGGCCGCGTCAGCCGACGCGAACGCCAAGGTGATCTTGATGCCGTCCGGGCCGGCAACCGAGGTCTCCATCGACGCGCTCCCGGCAGTCGGGTCCACCACGCCGGCGAAGACGCCGCTGACGTCCTTCTGCACGTAACGGTAGGACTTGCCCGTGGCGCTTGGCGCCGCGGCGAGGAGGGCGTCCCTGGGCGACTGCGCCGATCCGGCCGCGCCGGAGGCGGCCGGATCAGCGCCCGGCTGCGGCGCGGCCTTGTCGCACGCGCCGGCGCCCAGCAGCAGCGTCGACACCGCCGCCGCGCCAGCCACGGTCCGCCACATTGCCGTCAATCTCATCATCGGTAGCTCGCTCCTCAACGCACGTCGGCCGACCTGGCCGGACGAGCGCCCACAATAGCCACCGGACGATGTCTCCGTAGGCCCCGAAATGGCCGTTGTGACGAGAGCCGCAGCGGGAAAATGACCCGACGGCGCCCTCGCCGCGACACCGCCGAACGACTACGGTGAGCGACAAACGTCGAACCTTATCGATGCCACCGCAGCCAACCCCTGCCGGCCCACCGGCCCTGCTGCGGAAACGCGCGCCAGCCCCGTCACCGACCGGAGCCCGAATGCCCCTCACCGCCACCCCGCGCCGCTACCTCATGTGTCGCCCGACGTTCTTCGACGTCAGCTACCGGATCAACCCGTGGATGGACCCGGCCGCCGGTTGCGACCCCAAACTGGCCCTCAAGCAGTGGGAGCGCCTGCGCGGGACACTTCTGGATCTGGGCCATACGGTCGAGGAGATCGAACCGGTCGAGGGCCTGCCGGACATGGTCTTCGCCGCCAACGGCGCGACCGTCATCGACGGCCTGGCGCTGGCCGCCCGGTTCCGCGACGCCGAACGCGCCGACGAGGCGGCAGCCTACGCGGCCTGGCTCGAACAGGCGGGCCTCCCGGTGCTGCCCGCCGCCGCCGTCAACGAGGGCGAAGGCGACCTGCTGCTGGCCGGGGACGTCATCCTGGCCGGCGCCGGATTCCGCACCGAGCCCGCCGCGCACGCCGAGGCGCAGGAGGCGTTCGGACGCCAGGTGGTGACCCTACGGCTGGTCGACCCCCGCTACTACCACCTCGACACCGCGCTGTGCGTTCTCGGCCCCGACAATGTCGCGTACCTGCCGCAGGCGTTCTCCCCCGGCAGCGTCGCCGTGCTGCGTCGGATGTTCCCCGACGCCATCGTCGCCGACCCCGCCGACGCGGCAGTGCTCGGCCTCAACGCGGTCAGCGACGGCCGTCACGTCGTGCTGCCGGAGCACGCGGTGGGGCTGGCGGCGAGACTGGACGCGGCCGGATACGACACAATCGGCGTCGACGTCTCCGAGCTGGCCAAGGCCGGAGGCGGCCCCAAGTGCTGCACGCTGGAGGTTCGAGGATGACTGAGCACTCGCTGACGCCGCAGGCGGTCGCTGACGCCGAGCGCTGGACCGCGCACAACTACCACCCGCTTCCGGTCGTCATCGCGTCCGCGGAGGGCGCCTGGGTGACCGACATCGACGGCAGGCGGTACCTGGACTGCCTGGCCGGTTACTCGTCGCTGAACTTCGGCCACCGGCACCCGACCCTCGTCGCCGCCGCCCACGCCCAACTTGACCGGCTCACGCTCACCTCGCGGGCGTTCATCCACGACCAGTTCGCCGAGTTCTGCCACCGGCTGGCCGACCTGTGCGGCAAGGACCTCGTCCTGCCGATGAACACCGGCGCGGAGGCCGTCGAGACCGGCATCAAGGTCGCCCGCAAGTGGGGCTACCAGGTCAAGGGCGTCGCCAGGGACCAGGCGAACATCGTCGTGGCCGCCGACAACTTCCACGGCCGCACCACCACCATCATCTCGTTCTCCACCGACGAGGACGCCCGCGCCGACTTCGGCCCGTACACACCGGGCTTCACGATCGTCCCCTACGGCGACCTTGCGGCGCTGCGCGACGCGATCACCGAGAACACCGTCGCCGTGCTGCTGGAGCCGATCCAGGGCGAGGCGGGCGTGCTCGTGCCGCCGGCCGACTACCTGCCGGGCGTCCGCGAGCTGTGCACCACCAACAAGGTGCTGTACATCTCCGACGAGATCCAGTCCGGACTGGGCCGCACCGGAAAGACGTTCGCGGTCGAACACGAGGGCGTCGTCCCGGACATGTACCTGCTCGGCAAGGCGCTCGGCGGCGGAATCATCCCGGTGTCGGCGGTAGCCGCCAACGCCGACGTCCTCGGGGTGCTCAAGCCCGGCCAGCACGGCTCCACCTTCGGCGGCAACCCGCTGGCCTGCGCCGTCGCCACCGAGGTGATCAAGCTGCTGGAGACCGGCGAGTTCCAGAACCGGGCCACCGAGCTGGGCGAGCGCCTGCACACCGGCCTGGCCAAGCTCATCGGCAGCGGCGTCACCGAGATCCGCGGCCGGGGCCTGTGGGCCGGCGTGGACATCGACCCCGCCCGGATGACCGGCCGCGAGGCCAGCAAGAAGCTCATGGAGCGCGGCCTGCTGGCCAAGGACACCCACGGCTCGACGATCCGCCTGGCCCCCCCGCTGGTCATCACCGCCGACGAGATCGACTGGACGCTGGAGCAGTTCGCCGCGATCCTCTGACGCGCCACCCGCGACAGGCAGGGCCCGTCCGACGCCCGCGAGGCGCCCGACGGGCCTTGTCCGTCCCGCTCAGTCCGACGCGGGCAGCTGGATCATCATGGTCGGGGCGTCAGCCATCACCGAGGAAGGGTTGGCGACCCCACCGCTGGACCACTGCCCGGCCCGGGCCACCTGCACCCCCGGATACAGCTCGATGACATCGTCGTCGCCGAGCAGCCGCACCTGGTCGCGGGTCAGCATGAGCCGGTCCGACTCCGCCCTGGAGCCGCCGACCCGCACCACGGTGCCGTTGGTGCTGACGTCCCTGGCGACCAGGTCGTCGCCGAGGATCTCCAGGACGACGTGGCTGCGGCTGATCCAACGCCGGGCCTCCTCCGCCAGCCAGGGACCGAGCATGAGCACCCCGGGCCCCTGGTCCAGGCCGTCGGGCGCGCGACCGACCACCACCGGCTGGTCGGAGGAGACGACGAACCGCTGCCGGACCGTCCCGTCGACCCTGGCCACCAGCACCTCAGCCGCCGGACGTGGACCGGCCGCCAGCAGCTTCTCGTCGTGCCGTGGACAGACCGGCACGCCGTCGCGCAACCGGGGCGGCGGCTGGCCGCCGGGCCGCCCGGCCCGCGACGGCCCGAACGCCGCGCACCCAGGCTCAGGGCAACGCCACAGGCGGGCCAGCACCTCCTGGCCCCGGACGGTGGCCCGCGACGGTGGCTGCGGCCCGCCGGGCACCGCCGGTTCGATGGTCGCGTTGCCCGGACCGTAGCCGGGGCACAGCAGCCGGCCGGGCTCGCCCAGCCAGGGGCGGCGCTCGCGCTGGTCGTCGTACGGGCGTCGGCTGATCACCGGCAGGCCGGTGAGGTCAGCCACCTCCAGGGTGCGGTCGCCAGCGCCGGGTAGCACCTCGACCAGGCCGTCGTCGGCCCAGCGCCGGATCACCATCCGTTCGTTGGAGGTCAGATCCGCGTCGGAGAGCAACGCCCGATCGACGACCACGTAGACGACCACGTTCTCCTCCGCCAGGCGCCGGCTGAGCGCGTCGACGACCAGGCCCAGCCGCAGCAGCGTGGCCGGACGACCGCCGTCGAGGTCGGCGTAGCGGACCACCTCGGCCAGGTCGACCACGCCGCGGGCGAGCGCCGGGTCGGTCGACAGCCGCTTCTCGATGGCGTCGAGCACCTTGCTGACTTCGAATCTCACCCGCATATGATGCCCGCTTCGACCCTGGTTTCCCCAATGTGACCCGGCCCCGTCCGCTGGATCGCCCTGCCGACCGGGTCGGTCGCCCGCTCCCGGCCGGTCAACGGGACCGGGTCAGGTCATCTGGCGGATGGCGGCGCGCAACGCCGCCAGGTCACGGCGGCGCCGCTCCAGCGTGACCGCCAAGCCCACGAGCAGCAGGCCGCCGACGGCCAGCGGGATCCACCGTGGCAGGTCGTCCCAGACCAGGACCAGCTCGTGCAGCGCGGTCAGCGCCAGGACGATCCCGCCCAGCACGACCGGGGCCTGCCGTCGGTAGACGCTGCCCAGCAGCACCGCCACCAGCGCGGCGGCGCCGAGAGCGAGCCGACGCCACGGCTGCCCGTCGCCGACGAGCACCGACCCGAGGGTGGGCAGCAGCCCGGCGGCCAGGCCGGGCCCGTAGGCGCTCCAGCTCCGGTGGCTCGGGTCCCGTCGGGTGGCCAGCCAGCCGAGCAGCAGCGCCACCGCGGCCAGCGGCACGGTGTACGCCTCCATGACGGCGACGTTGTGGCTGGCCAGCAGCAGCCACCAGGCGAGCAGCGCAGCGCCCAGGCCGGCGGCGACATAGCCGCGCCGCCGGACCGGGGTCTCGCCGGGCGTGAGGCCCCGCAGCCCCAACGCCGCCGCCCACAGCGTGGCGACCAGAGCCGCGTGCCGGGGGTGTCCGGCGGTCAGCAGCAGCGCCACCACAGCGCCGCTGTGGGCCACCACCTCGGCGGCCGCTGACTCCGCCCGACGCCGACCGCGCAGCACCGCGGCCACGGCCAACGCCACCGCCGCGGCGCCCAGGACCGCCAGCGCGGCCACCCGGGAGTCGGCGTCGGCGGCCCGGGCCGCCGTGAAAGCCAACAGGAGACCGGCGACGCCGGCGACCAGGGCCGCGGCCACCCGGGCCCCCAGCCTGCGGCCGAACGTCGCGGCGACCGCCGCGGCCACCAGCAACAGGGCAAGGGCGCCGATGGTGGCGGCCTTCACCGGCAGCGATCCGGCCAAGCCGGCGCCGGTGAGGGCCATGCCGACGGCAACCGCCGGCACAGCGCGCTCGCCGATCTGACACCGGACCGCGGCGAGCATGGCCGCCAGCCCCAGCGCGAGGCAGGCCGTGGGGACCGCTGGCCACCACGCCCCGGCCGCGGCCAGCGCCATCGGCACGGCCACGACGACGATCGGGACGGCGGCCCAGGCGGCCGCGGCACGGCCACGCCCCGCCCCAGCGACGACGACGGCGACCGCCGCGGCCAGAAGCGCCACAGCAACGGCCTGGCCGACCCAGACAGCCCCGGTCGCCGACGGCGACAGGCCAACCCCGGTGGGCCGCCCAGCCCAGATCTCCGTCAGCCAGCCGTACGGCAGGAGAACCGTGGTGACGAGCGCCGAGGCCACAGTGGCCAGCCACGCCAACGCGCTCACCACAGCCGACGGCGCCGCCAGGACCGGCCACACCGCGAACGCGACAACAACCGCGGCGACCATCAGCACGCCGAGCCCCGAGTAGACCGCAGGCGCGTCCGGTCCGGTCTCGGCGACGCCGGCCAGCGGCAGGAGCGTGGCGATGATCAATGCGGCGGTCCGCAGGTGTGGCTGGTAGACAGTCCAGTGTCGACACAGCACGCGGGCGCCGACAATGGCCAGGACCGCGGCGCCGACGACGGCCCGGCCGGTCCACCACGGCTCGACGCGGGCCGCGGCCAGGGCGGCCGCCACCGCGCCCGGCGCCGCCAGCAGACCGGCGGCCAGCGCCAGCCCAGCCACCGCCGCGCCGGCCCGGCCGCGATCACGGGCCGTGGCCGCCACCGCGATGCCGGCGACGGTGAGCGCCCCGGCAACCACTGATGTGGTCCAGGCACGGCCGAAGCCGGCGGCCAGCGCGAAGACGATGAGCGCGGTGGCCGGAGCCGTGCGGACCAGGACCGCGTAGCCCGCTCCCGCGGTGACCGCGGCGAACAGCGCTCCGACGGCAGCCCCGGCGTCGAGCAGCGGGAGCGCCCAGGCTGGCAGGGGCGCCGCCCACCCTGCGACGAGGACGGCCACTGCCGCGAGCCACACCAGCGCGTCCAGACGTAGCCGCCGGGCTCGGGCCCGGGACCGGTCGGGCGGCGCGGCGAGCAGCACGGCTGCCACGGTCAGCAGCGCCACCGCGACCAGCGGCTGCCAGCGCCAGTGTTCGCGGGGGGTGGCTTCAGCCCAGGTCTGCCCGATCGACCAGACGCCGGCGGCGAACCCACCGGATGTCGCCACCACCGTCAGCACGCCGACGCCGACGGCAGCGCCCAGCCAGATACCGAACCGGGGCCGGGCCGGCAGCGTCCGGGCGGCCAGCGCCACGACCGCGGCCAGCGCTGCGGCGCCGGTGGCGACCACAAGTCCGTGTCCGGGCCAGCACCGGTCGGCCAGTCGCGCCGCCCCGACCGTCGCGATGATCAACGCAGCCGCGTCGGCGGCGGTGCGAAGCGCGGGCGTGCGGGCGCAGTAACCGCCAGCGAGCACAGCGGCGGCGACCAGCCAGGCGGCGCCGGCCGTCCGAGCGGCAGACCCGGGACCCGAGACGGTGACCAGGGCGCCGGTGACCGCCATCAGGCCCAGCACAGTGGCCACACCGTGACCGATGCGGGCGACCACAGCAACCGCGCCCCGGCGCCAGGTCGCCACCGCCGCATCGCCGAGGGCGGTGAGCGCGAACGCGGTAGCCCAACCGGCCGGCCCGGGGTCCACGGCAGCGGCGACCAACACGGCTACCGGTTGGGCGGCGACGAGCGCCGCGATACGGGGACCGGTGAGCCCGGTGAGCGCCGCGTAACCGGCGCCGGCGCCGGCGGTGACAGCGCAGACGCCGGCCGCGTACCAGGACCCGCTGATCCGGTCGGCGACGCCGCCGACGTTGGCGTGCCAGGCGGCGTACCCGTCGAGCGCGACCAGCAGGAGGCCGACGGCGGCGAACGTCTCGGCGGTGGCGGTGAGTCGCCGACGGCGGGCCAACGGCGGAATGGAGAGCACCAGCGCGGTGACGATGGCCAGGATCGCCGCGCGGACGCCCACCCCATACCGGGCCCAGGCGACCGCGGTGAAGACGATGGCCGCGGCGCCCAGCAGCAGACCGCCGAGGATGAACAGGACTGTCTGGACGGCGCCGGAGGAAACCTCAGGCGCTGGTCGACCCGCGACCTGCCGGCGGCCCGCGCCCGGCCCGCCGACGACGTCGACCGGTGGCAGGGTCACCCCACCGTCCATGGGCATCGCCACTGGGGTTGTCGGCGCCACTGAGGTCGTGGCGGCGGAGCGCGCCTGCCACTCCCTGGCCGCGACGGCGGCGGCGAGCACGCTGCGGCGTTGTTCGGCCTCCGCCAGCCGGATCTGGGCTGCCTCGTGGGCGGCGGCCGCTGTCGACAGGGCGTTGCGGAGGCCGGGGAGCGCGGCGTCGATGGCGATCGCCTCGGCTGCCTCCGGATCGGGGCCCCGGCCGCAGCGGGGACAGCCGGCGGCGAGGCTGGCGGGGGCGCCGCAGAACGGACACGGGTACGTCACGCACCGATCATCGCCTGGTCAACGGGCTCCGGGGCAGAGCATCTGTACTTAGGTGGGCCTGGTCGAGCGGCGCGAGATAGCGCTGTCGATCTTCGCCGATTTCCTGCTTTATGGCTTATATCACAAGCTAGATTGACGCGGGAGGCAGGGGCCGTCGACGCCACGGCTGACGCCGGAGGGAGCGGGCATGCGCAGCTCAGTAACCATGGTCACCCTCCCGGACGCGTGGCCGCTGACCGACCCGTACGCCGCCACCCGCGCCCAGGCTCAGACCCTGCGCCAGCACCAGCGGTTGTCAGCCGCCACCGCGACAGCCGCCCTGACCGTCGCGACCTCTGTCGCCGCGTGGCCGGAGCGCACCGTGGCCACCCTCGGAATGCTGCTTGGCGTCTGGCTGGTCACGGTCGGAGTCCTTCATCTGGTCGAGGCCACCTTGCCCATCGAGGGCAGCGCGGCGGCGCGCGCCATCGCGGCCGTGTCAGGGCTGCTGCACCTGGTCGTGGGAGTGGTCTGCCTCCGGGGCCTCGTCGGCGCCGTGGAGCTGCTCGCCGTCGTCATCGGGATCGCCTGGCTCGCCGGGGGCGTCAGCGCCATCGTGTCCGCGGCCGCCGGTCACCGCGGCGGCTGGGCGTTGCGGGGCGCGATGGTCACCGGCGCCGTCGGCGTCGCCGCCGGGCTCGCCCTGGCCTTCTGGCCGCAGGCGACGCTGGCGGCGATCACCTGGGTGAGCGCCGCCAGCCTGCTCGGGATCGCCGCTGTGCAGGCGGCGATGGTCGCGCGCGCCGGCCGTCCGCCGACCTGCTGACGCGTTGGCCCGTGGCCGAGCCGGGCTCGATCAACGTTTGTCAATACCTTAGGTAACCGGAACGCCACCCACAGACGCCCCGGGCCCCCTGCGGGGGCTCATCCGATTAGCCAGGATGGCTGACCGGCACGGCGCCTTCCAGCCATTCATTCAGCTTCTCGGTCGCCCGACCCGAGCCCAACGACACCGGACGTGGCGCACATCACACCGCACCCGACCTGCGGATCTGCCGTCATCGCTACCACGACGCCATTCCTGATCCATAACACGCTCTTATGCAAAGGAGCGTGAATTGTATTATTGACGCTTGTAGATAAGTCTGCTACGGTCCCGTCTCACGGGATCCCAACAAACAGAATCGGCGCCCGGGAATAGCGCAGCCGGCCCTCACCGGCGCCTCCGCTCTTCTTCGCCGATTGCGCACTACTATTGAGGGGACACACTCATGAAGCGCTCGCTCGTAGGTTTCGGCGCGCTCGTCGCCGCCGCCAGCCTGGCCGTCTCCGGCCTGACCGCTCCCGCCGCCGCCGCCCCGGTCGCCGAGACCTTCTTCGACGGGCCGCCGTCGTCCCAGGTCTACATCAAGGACGTCGCGTTCGGTGGCACCGGGTGCAACCGTGACAACACCACAGTCTCGCTGTCCAACGACCGCAAGGTCATGACCATGATCCACGATGAGTTCGAGGTCAAGGCCGGCCTGGTCAACAACTCGAACGGCACCACCGTCTGGGAGAACCTGGTCCGCAAGAACTGCGCCGTCACCCTGCAGCTCGCGTTCCCGCGCGGCTGGCAGTTCGCCGTCGTCACGGCGATCTTCAGCGGTTACGCGGACCTGGCCCGTAAGGCTGACGGCACGCAGACCACCACCTACAAGTGGGCCGGCGAGTCGAAGAACTCCGTTGGCAGCACCAAGCTCACCGGCCCCTACGCGGACATGTACGCGTTCACCGACAAGCGCCCCACGCTGAGCTACTCGGAGTGTGGCGCGACCCGGGCGCTCAACTACAACGCCATGGTCGCTGTCAACTCGGGCCGTGCTCCGCGGGACAGCTCCAGCCTGATGACGCTGGACACCCAGGAGGTCGACGTCGCCACCGAGTGGAGCTTCCAGTGGCGGTCCTGCTGATCTCCTCTCGCTAGGAGCAGCACAGCATGACGTGCGGGGGAGCCCGCGCCGGGAAGCCGGCGCTGCTCCCCCGCACATTTTGGGTAGCCACCAGCCGGACGGCCGCTAAGACCGACTCGCCCAGCGCATTTGACATTTGTGTGTTTGAATGCCAGTGACGCTGACGACAGCGCCACTACAAGAAGCGAATTATTTTCCGAGCCCCATAACAATCGAGGCCCAGCCCCTCACCCGGTCACCACCAACCAGGCTGGGTCACCAATGGCGTCGCCTGTCGACGCCGCAGCAATGGGGAGACAGCTATGCGAATCACCCGAACCACCACGATAATGGCCATCACGGCCGCCACCGCGCTCACCGCGACGGCGCTCACCGTGAGCGCCAACGCCGCGGTCAACGACGTCGCAGCCGGCGCTGGTTCTGCCGCGACGGCCGACGGCGCGGCGACCAGCACGACAACCAACGCGACGGCGGCCGTCGTGCCGCCGGGCGCCGTGACGATCGCGCTGAAGGCGGCCGGCGGGACCGGCTGCCCCCGGGGCACCACGAAGGCCCGGGTCAACGCCGCCAAAACCACGATCTACCTCCGGTACAGCAAGTACACGGCCCAGGTCGGACCGAAGGCGCCGAGCGCCGACATCCGGCGCTTCTGCCAGCTCGTCGTGGCGGTCAAGGCGCCGCAGGGCTTCAGCTACGCGGTCACCACTGTCACCCACTACGGGCATGGCAAACTCGCCAGCGACACCAAGGGCTATCTGCAGTCGGCCCTGTACTTCGCCGGCACAGGCGGCGGGCAGAGCACCGAGAGCCGGGTGACGTTGCGTAGCAGCAAGTTCACGGCGAAGCGGTCGATCGCGGACGCCAAGCTGGTCTGGTCCCGCTGTGGCGAGCAGCAGGACCTCAACATCAAGTCCGGGCTGAGGATCGCCAAGGGCGCGTCCGCCAAGCGCACCCGCAGCTATCTCACCATCGACACCTCCAAGGTCACCGAGTCGACCAGCTTCAACATTCGCTGGAAGAAGTGCTGACCGGTCGCTGGAGGAGAGGCTGATCGGTTCGTCGACGCTGCGGGCGGGGTGGCCCCCGCCCGCAGCGCTGTGATGACTCTTGCACGCCCGGTTACGATGCGGCATGGGGATCAGCAGCCCGATCGGGCGGGCCTTGGCCGCGCTCGGTACGACGTTGGCCGTCGGCGGCTGCGCCGACGCGCCGCAGGCCGTCGCCGAGCCACGCCTGGCGGTGTATGCCCCCGCCGCGCTGGCCGGCGCCCTTACCGACCTGGCCGATGCTTTCGAACGGAACCGCCCCGGCCTACGAATCGTTTTCACGTTTGGCCCCAGTGCCAGCCTGGCCGAGCAGCTCAACGACGGCGCGACCGCCGATGTTTTTGTAGCCGACGACGAGCGGGCTATGCGGAGCGTGGTCGTCGCGCGACTGGCAGCCACCGGTCCCCGGATCTTCGCCCGCAGCCGCCTGGCGATCGTCGTCGCCGACGGCAACCCCATGAGGATCGACAGCCTCGATGACCTGAGCCGCGGCGACCTCGCCGTCGCGCGGTGCGCGGCGCGGGCGCCCTGCGGCGCCGCTACCGACGACGCGCTCGACTCCGCCGGTGTCCGACTCGGTTCGGCTGCCGAGGAAGGCACCGCGAACGCCGTGCTCACCCGTGTGACGCTCGGCGAGGCCGACGCCGGCCTGCTCCGCCGCTCGGAGGCGTTCGCCGCGCAGGGTCAGATCGATCTCGTCGACGTGCCACAGGGGCGCGGAGCGACCAGCGGCTACCAGGCCGTGTGGTTGACCAACAGCGCACGACCCCAGGACGCCGCCGCTTGGGTGGGCTACCTCACCAGCGACAAGGCCCAGACAGCCCTGCGTAGGGCTGGCCTCGACCGCCCGTGAGAGCAAGCGGCGGGACTGAGCAGCGCGCCGGCGTGGCCGCCACGGTTAGCCCGCCGCGGAGGCGAGGGCGGCTTGGGCGGACCACGGGGCGGCGTCGTCGGCCACCGGCACCGCGCCGCTGGCCCGCAGCACGGCCAGCACCTCGTCAACCTGCTCATACATGACCAGCACGACGTCGCCCGGGTCAGCCATGGCCAACGCCGCCGGAACCGCGTCCTGGGGGTGCGCCGCCACCACCTGACGACAGTCCGGGGCCACCTGGGCGATCTCCTGGCCGAGCAGCGACGGCAGCTCTCCCGGGCGGCGACCACGCAGGTCGTGGTCCTCGTACAGCGCCACCCGGGAGAAGCCGGCGGCGAGCGCCCGCCCGCACGAGCGCACCAGCTCGTCACAGCGGTCCCCGGGCAGGGTCACCGCGGCGACGGCCCGCGAGCGCCCCCACAGCCGCCCGATCGGCCCTGCCACGGCGGCGATCGCGGCCGGGTTGTGCGCGTAGTCGACGACGACGTGGACGTCGCCACAGCGCAGCAGCACTCCGCGCCCCGGGTTGTCGGCGGTGCGGAAGGCGGCCAGCCGGCCGGTCACGACCGTCGGCGACACGCCCAGGGAGCGGGCGGCCGCCGCCGCGGCCAGAGCGTTGGCGGCCGCGTACGGGGCCAGGCCGCCGAATCCCCCGGCCAGGTCCGCTGCGTTGAGCAGCACGACGGCATTGTCGCCGTCGACCTCGACGAGTTGACCGGCCCGGAGCAGGAAGGCCCGGCCGCCGGCGGCGAGGTGGCCGTCGACCACTGGGTTCGACGCCGCGGTGGAGAACCAGACAATCCGTCTGCCGGCGCCGTTCACCCGGGGCCGTTCGGCAAGCTGCCGCACCCTGGGGTCGTCGGCGTTGAGGACGACCGTGCCGCCGGGACGGACCCGCTCGGCGACCAGCGCCTTGACGTCGGCGATGTCGTCGAGGCTGGTAAGACCGTCCTGGCCGAGGTGGTCGGCGCTGATGTTGGTGATGACGCCGACGTCGGTCCAGTCGTAGCCGAGGCCGCGGCGCATGATCCCGCCGCGCGCGGTCTCCAGCACCGCGGCCTGCGCCGTGGGGTCGTCAAGGACCATCCGCGCCGAGACGGGCCCGGTGGCGTCGGAGCGGCGCACCAGTTGCCCGCCCAGGTATACGCCGTCGGTGGTGGTGAGGCCGACGCGGCGACCCGTGCCGGCCAGCAGGTGGGCGGTGAGTCGGGACACCGTGGTCTTGCCATTGGTGCCGGTCACCGCGACCGTCGGAATGCGACCCTGGTCGTTCGGGTCGGGAAAGAGCTGGTCGACGATGGCCGCGCCGACGTCCCGTGGGCGTCCGGTGGCCGGGGCCAGGTGCATCCGCAGACCGGGGGCGGCGTTGACCTCGACCACGCCGCTACGGGTGGGGGCGCCGTCGACGACCGGCGGCAGCGGCACGCTGATGTCCGGGACGCGCAGGTCGACCCCGGCGACGTCGAGACCCAGGACGGCCGCCACGCGTTCGCAGAGCGCGGCCACCGCCGGGTGAACCACATCGGTGACGTCGTGGCTCGCGCCGCCGGTGGACAGGTTGGCGTTGCGACGCAGCCACACCGTCTCGGCGGCCGCCGGGGTCGTGTCCGGACGGTGGCCCTGCTCGGCCAGCACCCGGGCGCACACGTCGTCGATCGCCAGCCGGGTCAGCTCACGGCCGTGGCCCTCGCCCCGGCGGGGGTCGGCGTTGGCCCGGTCCACAAGTTGCTCCACGGTGGCCTGCCCGTCGCCGATGACGTGCGCGGCGACCCGCTCGGCGGCCGCGATCATCCGTCCGCCCACGACCAGGACCCGGAAGTCACGTCCGGTGAGCTGCCGTTCGACGACTACCTCCCCGCCGTGGGCCACCGCAGAGGCGAAGGCCGCCAGTAG
Source organism: Pilimelia columellifera subsp. columellifera (assembly GCF_039532605.1). Lineage (NCBI taxonomy): Bacteria > Bacillati > Actinomycetota > Actinomycetes > Micromonosporales > Micromonosporaceae > Pilimelia > Pilimelia columellifera. Next base: position 165,726 of record NZ_BAAARY010000003.1, on the reverse strand, counting down.
CTTGTCTGGACCGTCCACATCAAGGTGGACGGCGATGCCCTGACGACCGGCGACCGGCTTCACCACCACCGGCGATCCCAGCCGCTCATGCAGCGTCAACGCCTCGCGTGGCGTGGCGGCCCGGCCGCCCTCGGCTACCGGGACGCCGGCGGCGGCGAGCATCCGCCGAGTCAGCTCCTTGTCCCCGGCCAGGTCCACGCCGACGGCGCTGGTGGCGTCGGTCATCGCCGCCCACACCAGCCGGCGGCGCACCCCCTGGCCCAGGCGCAGCAGGCTGAGCCCGTCGACGCGTTCGACCGGGATGCCGCGCCGGCGGGCCGCGGCCCCCACTGCGGCGGTGCTGGGACCGAAGGCGTCGTGTTCGTGCTGCCGGCGAAGCCGGGCCAACGCCGGGTCATGACGGGCCGGAGCCCCGGCGAGCAGGTCGGTGACCAGATCGATCGCCGTTTCCAGCAGTCGGCGTGGCAGCGGCGAGTCGACCGGCTCGTCCACCGGGCACTCCATGATGATGTCGTAGTGGCCCGGGGCGCCGGCGTAGGTGGTGCGGCCGAAGTTGACCGGCCGGCCGACCTGCGTGGACAGCTCGATGGCGACGTGTTCGGCGATGTGACCGAAGTAGGTGCCGCCGTGTAACCGATCGACGAACCCGCCCGGCCGTCCGGCGGCGCAGTGGTGCTCGGCCAGCCCGGGCAACTCGGCCAGCAGCCGCCCGCCGAAGCCGGGATGATCGGTGGACTCCCGCTCGGTCAGCTCCCCCAGGATCACCCTGGCCAGGGCGACCGGACGGTCCAGATAGTGGTTCGGGCCGCGTAGCCGACTGATGCGGTCGATTCTCACACCGATGCTCCTCGGTCCTGCGTGTCCTGGCGGTGGTGGCGGAAACCCGGTGGCGACGTCGTCGGCTCGCGTCCGGTCAGATCGAAGCGGTGACCCGAGGGCAGCACGTGCAGCCGGACGCCCGACAGCACGATCGGTCCGTCCCCGTCCACCGGCAGTTCGATCATGGACGCCTGGCCGGCGTCGATCACCGTCACCGACCCGGCGCCGATGACCTCGAAGCAACCACGGTCGACGACGATCGCGGTGTCCTCGTCGATTCCCAGACCCAACTCGTGCGGGTACAGCCCGATGGCGCTGAGCAGACGGTTCAGCCGTCCCCGCTCGGCGAAGTGCATGTCGATGAGCACGCCGGGCAGGAACTCCAGCCCCGGTCCGGTCTGCACGGCGTTGGTCCCGACGCCGGCGTCGGTGCCGCCGAGGATCATCGTCGCGGACATCATGGCCGCGCCGGCGCTGGTGCCGGCCAGCACCACCTCGCCGGCCCCGACCCGGCGGTGCAGCACCTGGTCGACCAGCGAACCGCCGATGATCGCGGCGATTCGCCGCTGGTCCCCACCGGTGAAGAACACCCCGGTGCAGCATCCCATCGACGCCGCGATCTGCTCGCTGTTGGCGTCGGCCCGGGAGCGGATGGACACCGCGTGCGCGTGGGTGGCGCCGAGCGCGGTGAACGCGTCGATGTACTCGGCCTCGACCTCGCCAGGCTCGCCACTGGCGGTGGCGACAATGGCGATGTCGGCGTCCGGGCCGCCGCACAGACGCACGAACTCCCGCAGAATGCCCTCGGTGCGGCTCTCGGCCCCGCCGATCACCACGAGCTGCCCGCGCGGTCCCGGCGCGGAGCGGACCCGGTCAACCACGCGCGTCCTCCCGGCGGGCGCCGCACGCCGGCGCCCCGCGGCAGCGACTACCCCGCCGGGGCGTTCTCATTCACCGGCTACCGGAACGAGTTCGCGCCGGTCGGCGCTGGGCTCAGGGCCGGTCGCGCAGGTGGGTGACGGCGCGGTCGAGCCAGCCGTCCCCGTCGTCGTCGACCATGGTCCGCTCGGCGCGCCCGTCGCCGTCGTGGTCGTAACTGGCGGCGTCGATCCGGCCGTCGGCGTCCCGGTCGTGGCCGACGAACTCAGCGATTCCCTCGGCGTCAGCGTCCACGACGAGGTCGACGCCGTGACCGGCGGCAACCACCCGGTGGGCGTCCCAGCGGCCGTCGCCGTCGGCGTCGACCCGGGTCCGGTAGTCGTCGGGGATGCCCGCGGGGGCTCCGCCGCCGGACGGAGCCGGGCCGAAACCCGCCACGCCGCCGCCGGACGGGGCCGGGCCGAAGCCGGCGGTCCCTCCGCCGGACGAGGCCGGGCCGAAGCCGGTCGATCCGCCGCCGCCAGCGGCAGCGGCCGGGGCCGCGCCCTCGGGCCATACGGCGCCGCTGAGCAGCCCGAAGACGCTCGACTGGCTCGTCCGCTGCTCCACCGCGCTCGGGGCGCCGACAGGCCCGCCGGCCTGGCTGCGCAACAGCGCCGCCTCGGCGTCGTCGAGTTGGTAGCCCGACAGCGCGGCGGTCGGGTTAGCGGCCAACGCAGCCGCGAATCCCGGGTCGGTGACGAGACGTTCCAGGACAGAGTCGAAGTCGCTCATTGTCGCCTCCTGGCGTTCTCAGCGCGGCAGGTCCGCCCGGTGGTCAGTCCAGCTCGGGCATCGGGACAGGTTGCGGGCGGGGGCGACAGGTGCCGCACTGCACCGCGTCCTCGACGACCAGCGCCTCCGCCCGCCCCCGCGAGGCCGACCGGTGCACCTGGAGCAGGAACGGGCCGAATCGCGCGTGATCCTCACACACCCCCCGGCCGCAGAAGCGGCACCCGGCGCGGGCGGCCTTGGGGCAGAACCAGCAGAGCACGGTGACTCCTCAACTCCGCGCCGGAGGTCGCGGGTAGCAGGGGTTGACTGCGATCGTCGTCGTGGCGGTGGCGGCGTTGCCGGCCCGGTCGGTGGCCGTGACCCTCACGACGACCGTGCCGCCGCGCTCCTGACCGGCCCCGTGCGGGACGGTGACCGTGCCGGAGAACTTGTCCCCGCTGCGGCCGACCGTCATCGACACCGACTGACCGTCCCCGAACTGCCAGGTCATCCGGGTCCTGAGCTGCCCGGCGGAGTCCTGGTTGTCGGCGACCCTGGCGGTGACGGTCGCGGTCGCCCCAGCGGTGACAATCGCGGTCGCGCCAGCGTCGGCGGCCGTGGCCGCGAAACTCTCGGGCGGCGGCCCGCAGACTTGGCCGTCCGGTGGTCGCTGGTCGATCGTCCCAGGGTCGGCTGCCACGCCCGTGATCCGCGGCGGGGTGCGGTCGCGACCGGGGCCGTTCGACGGCGACGGGCTCGGCCGCGACTGGCTGGGGCTGGGCGACGCGCCCGCCGACGGCGACGGGGATGGCGAGGCAGACGGCGACGCGCTCGCCGATGCGCTCGGCAACGGCGCCGCGGTCGGCTCGGACGGCGTGAGCGGCGGCGGCAGCGCGGGCGGCCGGGCCAGGGTCGCGCAACCGACCTCGGCTCCGGTGGCGGCGACCGGTTGGCCGTCGCGCAGCACCGTGCCGCTTGCCACCACGGTCTCGCCGCCGGCGACAGCGTGTCGGGACGGGCCCTGGTTGACCGTCGCCCGACCCTGGTCGCTGACTGTCAGGGTGAGCGCGCCGAAAGCCCGGTTCGCGGCCGCGGTGTCGGCGATGAGAGAGCCGCGGGCGAGGCGAAGGCCGGCCACCGGCGCGTCGGTCCCGCCGGCGATCGCGTCGACGGTGGCGAGGCTGCCTGCGCACAGCAGCGTGGACGCCCCGCCCCGGTAGACGATCCGCGCCCGGGCCCGGTCGGCGACCCGGACCGAGTCCCCGGCCCGCAGGTAGGCGCGGTCACCGGGGTCGAGTCGCCGGTCGGCGCCGTTGACGGTGGCGGTCGCGCCGCCGCGCTCGGCGACCAGCAGCGCCCGGTCGTCGGGCATCTCCGCCCAGGCCGGCCCAGGCAGCAACTGGCTGCCCGAGAGCAACAGACCGACAAGCAGCAGCGACAGCAGCAGCCACCACAGGCGCCGTTCAAAACGGCCGTCCTGCCCGGAGTCGTCCGGCGTCGGCGGGCCGGGCGGTCCGGTCACCGGCGGGTAGGCGGCGCTGGTATGCAGCCCGGAGCTGGGGGCGCCCCCGGCGGCGGCGAGCACGCCCACCCCGCCCAGCGCGCCGACGGCGACCGGCTCGGCGACATCCCGGGCCAGCGACACCGCCAACCGTGGCAGCAGCGACGTGGCCGCCGCCGGCAGGCTCCACAGCCGCACGGGGGTGCGGGTGTGCCCGACCTCCTGGCTGGTCGTCGCGCCCGTCGGCCCGATGAGCGTGCCGCGGCGCAACGCCCGTCCGTCGTCCAACGTCACCTCGCCGGAGGCGATGACGACGGCGTCGCGCTCGGCCGTGAGCGCCACCGCCATGCCCGGGGCGAGGATCACCGGTTGGGCGCTGACGGCCAGGCCGAGCCGGTCCTCGGCGGACATCGCCTGAAGCGCCGGCGTCTCGGCGAACAGGCTCTCGGCCTCGGACCGCTCCGCCGGCGGCAGGCCCGGCAGCGGGGACAGCGCGGCGGCGACGGCGCTGGCGGGCAGGCTCAGCAGGACGGCGCCCGCGGCGACGTGCCAGGTGAGGCTGGACTCGGACCCGGAGAGCGCGCCGGCGAGTCCGATGATGCCGCCGGGCCCGACCCGTTCCCGGACGACCCCGGATGCGTCGGCCGGGGCCCGCCCGTCAACGGACCCGCCGACGACGACGAACACCGCGCCCACAGCCGCGCCGGCCTGGAGGATCGGCTGGCCGGGCGCGGGGTGGTGCCAGCTGCCACGGGCCGCGAGCCCGTTGAGGACCGGGGCCGGGAGCTGGCCGAGGACGCTGCCGCGCAGGGCAGCCAGCCGGCGGGGGGCGTCGGAGGCGTCCCGGCGAGCGGCCAGCTCGGCCCGCCACCGTCGGATCACCCGGCTCAGCCAGCCGGCGAGCGCCACCAGCGCTGGCGCGGCCAGCGCCGCGATGACCGCGACGAACAGCAGCCGGGCCAGCGCTCCCTCGCGCCACAGTCCGAGCGCGAGGCCGGCGAGCCGGTCGGTCCAGACCCGTAGGCCCAGGTTGACGGCGATGAGCAGCCAGGCGGCGGCGAGCATCCCGTAGAGGGCGATGAGCCGGCCCTCGCTGTCGAGCTCGCGCCACGACGGCCGGCGGCGGCGCAGCCGCGCCGAGACCCAGGCCAGCCCGCGGGCACGCAGGTTGGGAATCTCCAGCCAGTCCATGAGCAGGTAGTAGCCGTCGAGGGCCAACAGGGGGTTGAGGTTGAACAGCGTGTTGATGTACCAGGCGAAGGCGAGGACGAACGCCAGCGGCGCCACCGCCGGCACGGCCAACCCGACGAGTTGGACGAATCCGGCGAGCGCCAGCCCGGCGGCCGGACCGGCGGCGGTGACGCCGAGCCGGGCCCGGCGCCCGGCCATCCACACGTCGGTGGTGTCGACGAAGACCGACGGGATGCCGAAGTAGACCAGGAACCCGGCCGCCGGCACCTCCCGCCCGGCGTGTTTGACCGCGAGGGCGTGTCCCAGCTCGTGGAACGCCAACGCGACGACGTTGAGCCCGACCAGGATCGCCGCCCCGGTGACGTAGGAGCCGCCGACCAGGAACAGCGACCGGGCGCCGGTGAGCCACGACCACAGGAAGATCGCCACGCCAGCGAGCGCGACGACGCCTCCGATGACCAGCGCCGAGCGGGTGAACAGCCACCGCCCGCCGGCCCGGTACATCGCGGTGACGAGCGGGTCGACGTCACCGACGACCATCCGTCGACCGCCGGCTGCGGCGAGCAGGGTCCGGCCCCATCGCACCTGCCAGGGGGCGCGCGCCACGCTGGCCAGCGGACGCAGCGCGTCGACCGGCAGCTCGTCGAGCATCCGGTTGGCGGCCAGGTCGGCGACGACCCGGACGACCTGGTCGGGGGCGAGCCGGCCGGTGATCCGGGCGAACTCGGCGACGAGGCGGGCGACCGTGCGCTCCCCGTCCATGAGCAGGGCCAGGCGGGCCTCGTCGGCGGTGAGACGCAGATAACAGGAGCGGCCGCCGGTGTCCGGCGAGCGCAACATCACGTAAGGGACATTGCGGACCGAGACCAGATCGGACCGCTCCACCCCGGCGCGCAGCGCGGGCCGGGCCTTCGCGGGGTTGAGCCGCTCCCTGACCGCCGCCCACACGTCGGCGTCAGCCGGGCCCGACGGCGTGCCCGGGGCCCGCCCGGCCACCGCCTGCCAAAGGTCGGTGCGGGTTTCCACCACCGCCATCGCCGAATCTCCGCTCGCTGAAGGAACATCGGGAGGTTAAACGACAAGACCTCGCCAGGGCGAGTCTCGCTACGACGCGACGACAGCGTGTGACCACCTATTGGTGCCGGAAGCCACCGATAGGAGAGGATGTGACCCGTGACCCGTTACGTCGCCGCCATCGATCAGGGCACCACCTCGTCGCGTTGCATCGTCTTCGATGCCGCCGGCGCCGTCGTCACCCAGGCCCAACGCGAGCATGAGCAGCGGTTTCCCCGCCCGGGCTGGGTTGAGCACGACGCCGTCGAAATCTGGCACAACGTGCAGGCCGTCACCCGTGGGGCGCTGGACGCCGCCGGCCTCTCGCACGCCGATCTGGCCGCGATCGGCATCACCAACCAGCGGGAAACCACCCTCCTGTGGGACGCCGCCACCGGTGAGCCGGTCGGCAACGCCATCGTGTGGCAGGACACCCGAACCGACCGCCTCGTGGGCCGGCTGGCGTCCGACGGCGGCCAGGACCGATTCCGCGACCGGTGCGGCCTGCCGCTGGCCACCTACTTCTCCGCCCCGAAGATCCGCTGGATGCTCGACGCCGACCCCGAGCTACAGGCCCGTGCGGCCGACGGCGCGGTGCGCTTCGGCACCATGGACACCTGGCTCATCGAACGGCTGACCGGTCGGCACGCCACCGACGTCACCAACGCCAGCCGGACCATGCTCATGAACCTGCGCACCCTGGACTGGGACGACGAGCTGCTGGCCGCCTTCGATATCCCCCGGGCGATGCTGCCGCAGGTCCTGCCGTCCTCCCACGTCTACGGCGAGGCCGCCCCGTTCGGCGGGACGCCCGTCGCCAGCGCCCTCGGCGACCAGCAGGCCGCCCTGTTCGGACAGGCGTGCTTCGCCCCTGGCGAGGCCAAGTGCACCTACGGCACGGGATCGTTTCTGCTGCTCAACACCGGGACGACGCCGACCGCGTCCGAACGGGGGTTGCTCACGACCGTCGCGTACCAGATCGGCGACCAGCCCGCCGTGTACGCGCTGGAGGGTTCCATCGCGGTCACCGGGGCGTTGGTCCAGTGGCTGCGGGACAACCTGGGCATCATCCGCCATGCGGCCCAGGTCAACGAGTTGGCCGCCAAGGTTCCCGACAACGGCGGTTGCGTCATCGTCCCGGCCTTTTCCGGGCTGTTCGCCCCGCACTGGCGCCCCGACGCCCGCGGAGTCATCGCCGGTCTGACCGGTTTTGTCACCAAGGAGCACCTGGCCCGGGCAGCGCTGGAGGCCACCGCCTGGCAGGTCTATGACGTCGTCGACGCCATGAACGCCGGGTCCGCCGTCGACCTGGCCGAGCTGAAGGTCGACGGCGGGATGACGGCCTCGGAGCTGCTCATGGGATTCCAGTCCGATGTGCTCGGAGTGCCGGTGTCGCGTCCCACCGTCGCCGAGACGACCTGTCTCGGGGCGGCGTACGCGGCAGGTCTGGCGGTCGGTTTCTGGCCGGATGTGGACTCACTGCGGGCGAACTGGCGGGTCGACCGTCGTTGGGAGCCGACCATGACCGACAGTCGCCGCCAGGCCGGGCTACGACAGTGGCGCAAGGCCGTGGCCAGGTCCCTGGACTGGGTCGACGACCAGCCGTGAGCGAAGGCTGCTGTCCGGTGTGAGCGACGGCCGCAGTAGCACGACCGCCGCCCACAGTTGAGATCAGTTCCAGTGCTGGTAGTTGCCGCCGTTGCAACCGAGGGTGTAGACGCGCCGCTCGGCGTTGCTGTCGAGGCAGAAACCGGTCGACACGTTCTTGAAGGCGATCGCGCCGTCGGAGCGCCGGAGCACCTGCCAACGCTGGTAGTTGCCGCCGTTGCAGCCGAGTGTGTAGACGGCGCGGTCGGCGTTGCTGTCCAGACAGTAACCGGTCGACACGTTCCGGAGCTGGACGCCGTTGCTGTGGCGGACGACGTTCCACGCCTGGTAGTTGCCGCCGTTGCAGGCATGGGTGTAGACGGCGCGGTCGGCGTTGCTGTCGAGGCAGAAGCCGGTGGCCACGTTCCGGTAGCGCTCGGCCAGGAGGGGAGCGGCCTGGGCGGCGGTCGGGGCGACCACGCCGGCAGCGAGCGCGGCGGTCGTGGCAGCCAGGGCGGCTCCCAGACGGTTGAACGAGTTCATTTCACACCTTCCTGCGATCAGATGACATTGCGGGAGGGACAGCGCCGTCGCCCCGCCCAACCAGGTAGGCCACGGTGAGGGACGGCCGTGGACGGTCGACGAGCGCACGCTCAGACTGCGAAGTCCGGGCCGGGCCGGTCAAGGTCATCGCGGAAGCCGTTTCCGGATTGCGCAAGGGCGCCAAACGAACGGTCGATTGACCATTGTGGACGTTGCGGTTAAGTGACGATACGTGGTGGTCGAACATACGTACTGTGTGGTTACATCGGCGACGGGCCGCCGGAAGCGCCACCAAGACATCGACCGCCTTTGAGGGAGGAGCCTGTCGTGAGCAGCGACGCTCGCCGTCCCGCGACGACCGTCCGACATCACCGTCCGACCGATACCGCCCGCGTCCTCCAGGCGCTCGCGGCCGCGGGGCCGAAGCCGGCAGCCGCGCTCGCCCGGGAGCTGAACATGCCGCCCGCGCGGGTGGAACACGCTCTCGTCACGCTGCGGCGGGCCGGCGCTGTGACCGACAGCCGGCCGGGGCCAGCTGGTAGGAAGCCCCTGCGCCTCACCCGACGGGATCAGCAGCTGCTCGGCCTGCTCGCCCGGGGCCACACTGACGCCAGCGCCGCGGCACGACTGCGGATCAGCGCACGGTCCGTCACCAACATCCTGCGTCGCCTCATGGACCTGCTCGAGGTCGACAACCGATTTCAGCTGGGCCTGGCCCTCGGCGCGATCTGGGGGGCGGGGTCGCAGCAGCGAGCTGCGACCGCCAGCGCTGACGGCGCCGTCTGAACTGGCCGGACAACTCAGGCCAGCGCCAGCATAAGGAACGCCAGACCTACCAGCAGACACGTGCCGGCGAAGGCGAGGAAGGCGCCGAGAACGGCCACCGAGCGTGGGTACCTGTCCGCCAACCGGGTCCTGCCAGCGAAGCGCCACCAGCGCTCGCGCAGCGCCGCGGCGCCCGGCACGCGAAAGACCAGCGTGGCGAGGCGACCCGACAGCGTGAGCCGTGCCGGCTCCGGCGTGGCCATCCAGCCAGGAAGGGTGACGGCCGGGCGTCCGGTACGGGGTTGTGCCTGCGGCATCTCGGACAGAGCTCCCTGTGTTGGGCGTGCCCGCCCGATGGCGTGGCCGCGAGATTGTTCCCTCAACGCCTGCCACGCTAGAAAGCCCGATCTACGCACGTCAAAGCACTTTGCCGGTTCTGTCCATGATCTGACTTGGCGATAGGCCCCGGGCCGACCCACGACCGGTCAGAAGCACCGGGGGCGGGTGGCGTGGCCTTCCCCGGTGAGGGCCACGCCACCCGCCCCCGGCTTGGGGAGGTGTCGAGAAAGGCTCAGTTCTCGCCGAGCGTCACCGTGGCCTTGGCCGGCGAGCCGTTTCGGGTGTAGGTCAGATTGAGCTTGTCGTTGGGCTTGCCGGACTGGACCGCCGAAATCAGGTCGTCCTGCTTGGTGATCTTGCGACCGCCGAGTTCGGTGATAACGTCCCCGCGCTTGATGCCGGCCTTGTCCGCGGGGCTGCCCGGCTCGACGAGGATGACCAGAGCCCCGCCGCTCTCGGCGGCTTCCAGCCGCACCCCCAGGTACGGGTGGGTGACCTTCTCGCCGGCCTTGAGCGCGTCGGCGACCCGCTTCACCCGGTCGCTCGGGATGGCGAAGCCGACACCGATGTTGCCCTGACTGCCGGCGGTGGCGATGGCGGTGTTGATGCCGATCACCTCGCCCTTAAGGTTGACCAGCGCGCCGCCGGAGTTGCCGGGGTTGATCGGGGCGTCGGTCTGGAACAGCCCGGACAGGGAACTGCGGGCGCCGCCCTCGGGCGCCTCTCCGCCGACGCTGATGGTCCGGTCGGTCTGGCTGACGATGCCGGCGGTGACCGAGCCCTGCAGACCAAGCGGACTGCCGATGGCCAGCACCGTGTCGCCGACCTGCATGGCGCTGCTGGACCCGAAGGTGGCCGGTTTGAGCCCGCTGAGACCGTCGACCTTCACCACCGCCAGGTCGGTGCGCGGATCGGTGCCGATCACCTTGCCGCGACCCGAGCGCCCGTCCTTGAAGAACACGGTCACCTGACCGCCAGGCGCGGACTCGACCACGTGGTTGTTGGTGACGAGGAAGCCGTCGGCGCTGATGAGCACCCCGGAGCCCTCGCCGTTGCCGGCGCCGATCGACACGACGCTCGGCGAGACCGTGGTGGCGATTCCGGCCAACGAACCACGGTCGAGCACCGGGGCCGCATCCTGGCTGACGAAGCCCCGGTCCAGGGTGACGACGTCGTCGTCCATCCCGGTGGCCACGAAGGCCCCTACCAGCCCGGAGCACAACGACAGCACGACCGCCGCCGCTCCCAGACCGATGGCCTTGCCCACCTTGCCGCCACCCCTGTTGCCGGCGCCCTGCGCCGCAGACGTCGGCAGCGCGCCGGTCGGGGCGGTCCACGGCGGCTGGTAGGCGTCATGCTGGCCGTAACCGGCCGTGGTCGGCGCGCCGGCGCCGTACGGGTTGGCCGGCGGGCCGTAGGTGGGCCGACCGGCCGACGCGTCCGCGCCGCCCTGGCCGTGGGCGGACTGGCCGTAAGCGGACTGATCATAGGCGGGCTGGCCGTAGGCGGGCTGGCCGCCGCCTTGACCGTAGGGGGCGGCGCCGTATCCGGCCGGGACCGCGGACCGGTCCGGCGACTGGGGCGCGGGCTGCGCCACCGCCGGGTAGGCGGACGTTACCGGGGCGCCGCTGCCGGCGGGCGCGTCCGCGCCACGGCCGGCGAGGCTGCGGTGGTCCGGGGCGCGGTCCGCGGCGTCATCGGAGTGGACGGGCTCGCGCGCGTTGTCGTAGTCGGTCATGTCTCCTACTCTGACCGATCGGACTTGTCCGCGGCTGTGTCAGCCCTGGGAGTTTGCTGAAAGCTGATCCGGGTTGGGATCGGCGTCCGGGGCCAACAGCGGCAGCCGCACCCGGAACGTCGTCCCCTCGCCCGGGGCGGTGTCGACCTCAACGGTTCCGCTGTGAGCGGCCACGATCGCGGCCACGATCGCCAGCCCGAGGCCCGCGCCAGCGACCGGTCCCGGCCGGCGGCTCCGCGCGGCATCGGCCCGGTAGAACCGTTCGAAGACCCGTTGGGCGTGCTCCGCGGCCATACCGGGCCCGGTATCGGCGACCTCCACGAGGACGGTGGGGCCCGCGCGCACCAGCCGCAGCACGACGCTGGCCTCGGGCGGGGTGTGGTTGAGGGCGTTCGTCATGAGGTTGGCCAGCACCTGCCGGAGCCTGGCGTCGTCGCCGAGCACCACCACGTCGGCCGCGTCGGCCGTGAGATCCAAGCGGATCGGTCGCTCCGGGGCGGTGGCATGGGCGGCCTGGACCGCGTCGGCCGCCAACACCGCCAGCTCGACCGGGTTGCGCTCCAGCGGCCGCTGTTGGTCGAGGCGGGCGAGCAGCAGAAGATCCTCGACGAGCAGGCCCATCCTGGCCGCCTCGTCCTCGATCCGCCGGACCAGGCGGGCGCTCTCGGCAGGATCGGCGCCCATGCCCTGACGGTGCAGCTCGGCGAAGCCCCGGATGGTGGTCAGCGGGGTACGCAGCTCGTGGGAGGCGTCGGCGACGAACCGCCGCATCCGCTCCTCGGAGTTGACGGCCCGGGTCTCCGACTCGCGGGCCGCCGCCGCCGAGGCGGCGCTGGCCGCGAAGCCGGCCTCGATCTGGGTGAGCATGATGTTGAGCGCGCGCGACAGCCGGCCCAGCTCGGTGGCGGGCGGGTCGACGCCCGGCTCGGGGTCGGGCACGCGGCGGCTCAGGTCGCCGGCGGCGATCGCCCCGGCGGTCCGTTCGATCTGCACGAGCGGACGCAGGCTGGCCTGGATGATCGCCGCGCCGATCGAAGCCAGCAACAACAGAACGCCGGCGCCGACCAGGATGTCGATCCAGACGAGCTGGGCGACAGCCGCGTCGGTCTCCTGGAGGCTGCGGGCGACCACCAGGTACCCGGCGTCGCCGTTACGGGTGACGAGGATGCGCCAGCGGACCCGGTCGTTCTGACCCCGGTCGGTGTACGGCTGGCCCAGCTGGGTGGTCAGCCGTTGCGGGTCGGCCGGCCACCGGGGCAGGTCCCTCTCACTGAAACGCCCTGGGGAGAACAGCAGCTCGGGCCGCCCGTAGTCGCCGACAGCCACCCGGCCGCCGGGGTCGAGAAGGGCGACGGCGTAGTCGCTGGGGGGCATGAGCGTCTGGCCTAGGTCGGGGCGGATCAGGCCGGCGACGTTCAACCGGGGGCCCTGCTCCCGCAGCGCGGTGTCGACCTGACCGACCAGGTACGACCGCAGCGCCAGCGCGCTGCCGACGCCGATCACCCCGAGTGCCAGCGACACCAGGGCCAGCACCGCGGCGACCAGCTTCACCCGCAGCGGAACGCTGCGGGCCCAGCCCGCTGCGGCCGCCAGCGGATCGGTCATGCGACGGGTTTGCGCAGCACGTAGCCGACCCCCCGCAGGGTGTGGATCAACCGTGGCTCCGAGGTGTCGACCTTACGCCGCAGGTAGGAGATGTAGGACTCGACGATGTTGTCGTCGCCCCGGAAGTCGTAGTTCCAGACGTGGTCGAGGATCTGCGCTTTCGACAGCACCCGGTTGGCGTTGAGCATGAGGTACCGCAGCAGCTTGAACTCGGTCGGCGAGAGCTGGATCCGAGCCCCGGCCCGGTAGACCTCGTGGGTCTCCTCGTCGAGCTCAAGATCGACGAAGGTGAGTCGGGGCGCGGCCGCGTCGCCGCCGGTGCGCCGCAGCACCGCCCGGATCCGGGCGGTCAGCTCCTCCAGACTGAACGGCTTGGTGACGTAGTCGTCGCCGCCGAGAGTCAGCCCACGAATCTTGTCCTCGGTGGCGTCCCGGGCGGTGAGGAACACCACCGGCGTGCGGGCGCCGTCCTCGCGCATGAGGCGCACGACCTCGAAGCCGTCCAGATCGGGCAGCATGACGTCCAGGATGACGAGGTCCGGGCGGCTGGTCCGGGCGGCGTCGACCGCCGTGCCGCCCGTCTCGGCGGTGGTGACCTCGAAGCCGGCGAAGCGCAGGCTGGCGGAGAGCAGCTCAAGGATGCTCGGATCGTCCTCGACGACGAGCAGGCGGGCTTCGCTGCGGTCTCTCTGGGCGGTGGCCATACGGACATTCTCGACCCTGGCTCTGGAGGACGCCTGGGCAGTTCCTGTGAAGTTGCTGGAAAGCCGTTCAGCCGACCCCCTGACGTTGGGCGATCCGGGCCAGCGAGCGCCGACTGGCCCCCTCCCCGGGGTGCAGGGCCTGGCCGAGGGTCAGCTGGAGGCACAGGTCGGGGGCGGCCAGGACCCGCCGGACCGAGGCCCACAGGGTGTCGGCGCCGACAAAGGCGGCGGCCGTCGTCGCCGCCTCGGCGCTGCGGTAGCGGACGGTCACCGGGCGCACCGGAACACCCGCGTCGACGGCCGACTGGAACAGCGCGGGCCGGAACCGGCCGCCCGCGGCGCCACACCAGGACGTGCCTTCCGGAAAACAGGCGACGGGCGTGCCGGAGCGAAGCACGCGGGCAACATCGGCGACGCTGGCGGTCAGACTGCGCGGGCGGGACCGGTCCAGGAAGATCGTGCCGTTGGCCCCGGCGATGGCGCCGATGAGCGGCCAGCCTCGCACCTCCCGTTTGGCCACCAGGCGGGCTGACGGCATCGCCGCCAGCAACGCCAGCGCGTCCAGCCAGGAGATGTGGTTGGCGACCAGCAGCGCGGCGGCCTGCGTCGGGCGTCCGGTGATCTGCAACCGGACGCCCGCGGCCGTCAGCGTCAGCCGGGCCAGCCGACCGACGACCGCCGCCCGCAGCGGGCCGACCGCGCTGAGCGGCGCGGCCAGCAGCGCCAGCAGCAGCGCCAGCGGCAACGCCACCCACCGGAGAGCCTGCCGCAGCACGCTGGCACGGTGGGAAACCGCGACGCAGCTCGGGCCGCACGGAGCAGCCGGCCGCCAGAGCGTGCCGACGGTCACCGGACGGCGCCGAGGAAGTGCCGCCGGTAACGCGGATGGATGCGATCCATCGACAGCAGCACGTAGAGGTCGGCGACGTTGAAGTCGGGGTCGTACGCGGGCTCGCCGCAGACCCGGGCGCCCAGACGCAGGTAGCCGCGCAGCAGTGGCGGCGCTGCCGCGGTCGGGGCGTCGGGGGCGCTGGCGCGCTCGAGGGCCTCGGCGACGCCGGGCTCGGCGAGCCAGGGCCGGCGTGGGGTGACCCGCAGGCCAGCCGGGATGAGGTGATCGGCTCGCACGGCGGACCAGACGCCGGCGGCGAGGTCTCGGCCGGCGGCCAACGGCACTGAGGCGCAGCCGGCGAGCCAGCTGAGCCCGTGCAGGTGCAGGTAGCGGGCTATCCCCGCCCATATCAGGTTGATCACTGCCCCGCTGCGGTGGTCGGGGTGGACGCAGGACCGGCCGGTCTCGACCATCCGGGTCCGGAGTCCCTCCAACGGGGTGAGGTCGAACTCGGCGTCGGCGTACCGGCGCCCGGCGCGGGCGGCGGCGGCCGGCGGGAGCATCCGGTAGGTGCCGACGATCTGCCCGGTGGTGTCCTCGCGGACCACGAGGTGGTCACAGTGCTCGTCGAAGTGGTCGACGTCGCGCCCGTCGGGGTCGTCGGGGAGGAGGGCGCCGAGTTCGTCGGAGAAGACCCGTCGGCGCAGCCGCTGCGCGGCGGCGACGTGGTCGGCGTCGTCGGTGAGCAGGAGGGTGTACCCGCTAGTGCGGGTCGGTGCGGTCAGCAAGACTGCCATGACGACCATGGTTGGGCCGATCCGCTGCCAGCCCGTGTCGGCCCGGATAGTGATACGTGGCGATCACATGAACGCCGGTACCGTGGCGCTGTGATCATTGGGGCGCGGTTCAACGGACCGGACGGATCAGGCAACGGCGGCTACACCGCCGGCCTGGTGGCGGCGCTGCTGGGCGCTGGGACGGCGGAGGTGACGCTGCGGCTGCCGCCGCCGCTGGAGGTCGAGCTGACGACCGTCGTCGACGGCGACACCGCGACCGCTCACGACGGTGAACGGCTGGTGGCGCAGGCCCGGGTTGTCGCGCCGGTTGCCGGCACCGTCCCGCCGGTGGATCTGGCGACGGCGACGGCCGTGGCCAGCGGTTACCCCGGCTTCACCGACCATCCGTTCCCGCGCTGCTACGTGTGCGGTCCGGAGCGCCCGGACGGGCTGGCCATCTACCCTGGTCCGCTCCCGGACGGGCGGGTCGCGTCGCCGTTCATCGCTCCGGAGGCGGTGTCGGCGCCGGTGGTGTGGGCGGCGCTGGACTGCCCCGGGGGCTGGTCGGTGCTCGGCCAGGGCCGGCCGTACGTGCTGGGCCGGATGACGGCCACGGTGCGGGCCCTGCCAGCGGCGGGCGAGGTGTGTGTGGTGGTGGGCCGGTGTGACGCCGTCGAGGGTCGCAAGGCGCAGGTCAGCTCTACGCTCTGGTCGTCGACGGGCGCGGCTCTGGGGTCGGCCCGGGCCACCTGGATCGCCGTTTCCTGAGCGGGCCGAGGGATCCGCGGGGCGGGTCAGGCCGTGGCGCTGGCCAGTTCGGAGGCGACGACGGCGACGGTCTCGCGGGCCCAGCCCATCCGGGCGACGGCGGATTCGGGGCGGTCGCCGAACTCGCCGGCGACGATCGCCAGGCAACCCTCGGCGCCGTGCCGCAGCAGCGCGGCGGAGACGGCCTCGTGAACGGCGCCGGCGGCGGCGTTCTGGGACGGCTGGAGGTCGGAGGCGAACAGCGCCTCGGCCATCAGGTCGTTCACCGTGCTGATCATTTCGCACCCCCGTGCTAGTTCTCGCTGACAGGACCTACTCAACGCCTGCCCGGTTGCCGACCAAGACCCGTTCCGGTTGCGGTCGGGTTGCCCACGTCGTCGGGATCTGGCGGGGTGGCGGAGCGATCTGCCGCAGTCCGAACGGTGATATGCGCCACTGTCAGCCTCGGCGAGACCTGAGCGACGACGCAGGCGTAACCTGATAGCCGACTTTCCGACAGCGAGCTCCCGGCCGCCACTTGATCTTCGCGTACCTGCCGACCACGCGGCGGCCCGGGTGTCTCGGACCCCCACCGGGGTGGATTCATCGCGCGAGGAAGAGGCGATACCGGCTGTGTCGACCCAGCAGACTTCGCAGGACAACCCGCTGGCGGGTTTCGGGACGAACGAGTGGATCGTCGAGGAGATGTACCAGCGGTACCTCACCGATCCGACGAGCGTCGACCCGGCATGGCATGACTTCTTCGCCGACTACCGGCCGGTGACCGACGGGGTGCGCCCCGTGGTGACCCCGGCGGCCGCCACGGCGGCAACGGCGACGGTCGCGGCGGCGAGCGTCGGGGCCTCGGCCCCGGCCGCGGCCGAGGAGGCCGCCGTCGAGCCGATGCCGGCCGGCCCCAACGGCGCGACGCCCCGGGAGCCGGTCGCCGCTGCTGCGGCGCCCACGCCGGTGGCGGCGCGGCCCGCTCCGGCGGCGGCCGAACCGGCGACGCCGGAGCCGGCGGCGGCGAGGCCCGCCCCGGCCGGCCCGGCCGTGCCGGGAGGCGCGAAGACCTCGCCGCTGCGTGGCATCGCCGCCAAGATCGTCCAGAACATGGACGCCTCCTTGACGGTGCCGACGGCCACCAGCGTGCGGGCCGTGCCCGCCAAGCTCCTGGCCGACAACCGCATCGTCATCAACAACCACCTCGCCCGCGGCCGGGGCGGCAAGGTCAGCTTCACCCACCTCATCGGCTACGCGATGATCCGGGCGTTGGCCGCGCACCCGGAGATGAACAACTCCTACGCCGAGGTCGACGGCAAGCCCGTTCTGGTGACCCCGGAGCACGTCAACCTCGGCATCGCCATCGACCTGGCCAAGCCGGACGGCTCCCGGATGCTCGTCGTGCCGTCGATCAAGGCGTGCGAGCAGATGGACTTCCGCCAGTTCTGGCAGGCGTACGAGGACCTCATCCGGCGGGCCCGCAAGGGCGAGCTGACGATGGACGACCACGCCGGCGCCACGATCTCGCTGACCAACCCCGGCGGGATCGGGACCGTGCACTCCACCCCACGGCTCATGCAGGGTCAGGGCACGATCATCGGCGTCGGCGCGATGGAGTACCCGGCCCCGTACGCGGGAATGTCCGACGAGCGCCTGGCCGAGATGGGCGTCAGCAAGGTCGCCACGCTGACCTCGACGTATGACCACCGGATCATCCAGGGCGCCCAGTCCGGCGAGTTCCTCAAGGTCATGCATGAGTTGCTGCTCGGCGGCGACGGCTTCTACGACGAGATCTTCACCGCGCTGCGAATCCCGTACGAGCCGGTCCGCTGGACCCGCGACGTGGCCGCCGACGGCGACGGGCAGATCGACAAGACCGCCCGCGTGCTGGAGATCATCCACGCGTACCGGGTCCGCGGCCACCTCATGGCCGACACCGACCCGCTCGAGTTCCACATCCGTAAGCACCCCGACCTGGACGTGCTGCGCCACTCGCTGACCCTGTGGGATCTGGACCGCTACTTCGCCGTCGGCGGCTTCGCCGGCAAGCAGAAAATGAAGCTACGCGAGGTTCTGGGCGTCCTGCGTGACTCGTACTGCCGCCGGGTGGGCGTCGAGTACATGCACATCCAGGACCCCGAGGAGCGCCGCTGGATCCAGGAACGGATCGAGCGCAAACACACCAAGCTCGACGCGGTCGCGCAGAAGCACGTGCTCAACCGGCTCAACGCCGCCGAGGCGTTCGAGACCTTCCTCCAGACCAAGTACGTGGGCCAGAAGCGGTTCTCGCTGGAGGGCGGCGAGTCGCTCATCCCGCTGCTCGACGAGGTCCTACAGGCTTCCGCCGAGGGCAACCTCGACGAGGTTGTCATCGGCATGGCGCACCGTGGCCGGCTCAACGTGTTGGCCAACATCGTCGGCAAGCCCTACGAGAAGATCTTCTTCGAGTTCGAGGGGCATCTGGACCCGAAGTCGGCGCACGGCTCCGGCGACGTCAAGTACCACCTGGGCCAGTCCGGCACGTTCACCTCGCCCGACGGCGGCGCGACGACGACCGTCTCGGTGGTGGCGAACCCGTCGCACCTGGAGGCCGTGAATCCGGTGCTGGAGGGCATCGTCCGGGCCAAGCAGGACCGGATCGACCTCAAGCTGGAGGGCTACACCGTCCTGCCGGTGCTCGTGCACGGCGACGCCGCGTTCGCCGGCCAGGGCGTCGTGGCCGAAACGCTCAACCTGTCGCAGCTGCGCGGCTACCGCACCGGCGGCACCGTGCACATCGTCGTCAACAACCAGGTCGGGTTCACCACCGCGCCGGAGTACAGCCGCTCGTCGCTGTACTGCACCGACGTGGCCCGGATGATCCAGGCGCCGATCTTCCACGTCAACGGCGACGACCCCGAGGCCGTCGTGCGGGTGGCCCGGCTGGCGTTCGAGTACCGGCAGGCGTTCAACAAGGATGTCGTGATCGATCTGGTCTGCTACCGGCGTCGCGGTCACAACGAGGGCGACGACCCGTCGATGACCAACCCGGAGATGTACCAGATCATCGACGCGAAGCGATCGGTGCGCAAGTTGTACACCGAGGAGCTGATCGGCCGCGGCGACGTCACCGTCACCGAGGCCGAGGAGCTGCTGCGCGACTACCAGGCGCAGTTGGAGCAGGTCTTCAAGGCCACCCGCGACGGGCACCCGGCGAAGGTCATGCGCCCGGCCCCGCCGCAGACCGGACCGGAGCCGGTGGTGCAGACGGCCGTCGACGCGGCGACCGTCCACGCTGTCGGGCAGGCGCACGTGACGCTGCCGGAGGGCTTCACCCCGCACAAGCGCGTCCAGCAGCTGCTGGACCGACGGGCGAAGATGGCCGCCGACGGCAACATCGACTGGGGCTTCAGCGAGATCATCGCCTTCGGTTCGCTGTTGGCGCAGGGCGTCACGGTGCGGATGTCCGGTCAGGACTCCCGCCGCGGCACCTTCGTCCAGCGGCACGGCGCGATCGTCGACGCCCACAGCGGCGACTCGTTCCTGCCGGTGGCTGGCATGGCCGCCGACGGCGCCCGGTTCTTCCTGCACGACTCGCTGCTGAGCGAGTTCGCGGCGATGGGCTTCGAGTACGGCTACTCGGTGGAGAACCCGGGCGCGCTGGTGCTGTGGGAGGCCCAGTTCGGCGACTTCGCCAACGGCGCCCAGTCGGTCGTCGACGAGTTCGTCTCGTCCGGCGAGGTCAAATGGGGCCAGCAGAACTCGTTGGCGATCCTGCTGCCGCACGGGCACGAGGGTCAGGGCCCCGACCACACGTCGGGCCGTCCTGAGCGGTACCTGCAGCTGTGCGCCGAGGACAACATGCGGGTGGCCATCCCGACCACTCCGGCGAACTACTTCCACCTGCTGCGTCGCCAGGCGTTGTCTACACGGCGCAAGCCGTTGGTGGTGTTCACGCCGAAGTCGCTGCTGCGCCACAAGCTGTGCGTGTCGTCGGTGGCCGACTTCACCACCGGCACGTTCGCCCCGGTGCTCGGCGACCCGGCGGTGGCCGACGGCTCGCTGCGCCCGGAGAACGTGCGTCGGGTGTTGCTGTGCACCGGCAAGGTCTACTACGACCTGGCCCAGGCGCGGGCCGAGCGCGGCCTCAGCGACACGGCGATCCTGCGGATGGAGCAGCTGCATCCGCTGCCGGTGGCGGAGCTGAAGGCCGAGCTTGGCGGGTTCGCCAACCTGGCCGACGTGGCGTGGGTCCAGGAGGAGCCGGCGAACCAGGGCGCCTGGTCGTTCGTGGCGCTGAACCTGTTGGAGCACCTCGACGGGGTGCAGCTGCGCCGGATCTCCCGCCCGTCGGCGGCAGCCCCGGCCGGCGGCTCGTCCAAGAAGCACGACGCAGAACAGCAGGCCCTGTTGGACGCCGCCCTGCCACGTCAGAACGGCTGAGGCGCGATGTACTTCACCGACCGTGGGATCGAGGAGCTGAACGAGCGCCGGGGCGAGGAGTCGGTGACGGTCGAGTGGCTGGCTGAGCGGCTGCGCGACTTCGTCGACCTGAACCCGGAGTTCGAGACGCCGATCGAGCGGCTCGCCACCTGGCTGGCCCGGCTGGACGACCCGGACGACGAGTGACCCGAGACGGGTGAGGGGCCGACCGGCATCGCCGGTCGGCCCCTCACGTCGTTGTTGGTCTGGTCAAGAGGCGAACGCCCAGATCGCCACGCCGATCACCACGACGGCGAGAACCGCGCCGCCGAGGATGAGGCCGACGGGCGCCCGCTTCGACTCCGGCGGCGTGCCGGCGGCGAACGCCTGGAACTGGGTGGTGTTGGCACTGGGGTCCTTGTACTCCTCGGGCATGCCGAAGACCTTAGCGACGTAGACGACCCTGTTGGCCGACAACCCCTGACCCACGTCGACTCAGAAGCCGTGCACGGCGAAGGTGTCCCCGGCCAGGTACCGGTGGATCGCCCGGGCCGGGTAGCGGACGGTGTTCGCCGGCAGCGCCAACGGCGGGAACCACGCCAGCTCGGCGCACTTGTCCGGCTCGGCGTTGACAGGCTCGCCGGTCCACTCGGTGACCTCGAAGAAGACGCCCACCCGGGGCTCCTCGCCGTCTTCCCGATGGTGCACGAGCTGGGCGAAGCGGAGCTGGTCGTGTCGCAGCACCAGCCCGACCTCCTCGTGTGCCTCGCGGATCAGCCCATCAGGGATCGATTCGCCGGCTTCGAGGTGGCCGGACGGCAGGTGCCAGCAGCCGTCCATGTACCCGGTGTTCTGTCGCAGGCCCAGCAGGATCCGGCCGTCGCGGACAAGCAGCAGGTGCACATCGACAATCGAACGGTAGCGATCCATACGCGAACGGTAGTTGGTGCTCCTGGACGAGCGCCGCCCCCGACCGGTGGGTAACAATGACAGATTCGCCCTGGCGGGTGGCAAAGATCACCCGCGGTCGCGGCGACTTTCCAGGCGTGGTCACGCTCGCCGACTGGCGGCGAGTTGGGCGCAGAGGCGCCACGAGGTATCAATTGATGGATGCGCGTCGCCTCCAGATCGACAATCTTGCTGCTGGCCACTGGGCTGGCCGCCGCACTGATAGCCGGGTGTGACGCCGCCGCGCCGGCATCCTCCGGCCAGGCCGACGCCGCGGGCGGGGCGTCAGCCGGCCGTTCCCCCGGCGGTCGGTCGCCCGGCGCCGCCGGCCCAGGCGCCTCGGCGGACGCCGCCAGCGTGGCCCCGACGACCGCGCCGCGCCGGCGCCACGCCGTTGGCGTACGTCAGCTCGCCGTCGACCGTGGGGACCGTTCCCTGCCGACGACGATCTGGTATCCCGCCGGCCGGGCCGGCCGTGACGCCACGGCGGCTGAGGGACGTTTCCCGGTGGTCCTGTTCAGCCACGGGCTCGGGGGTGAGCCGGCCGACTACCGCCCGCTGCTGAGCCGCTTCGCCCAGGCCGGTTTCGTGGTGGCCGCGCCCGCGTATCCGCGGACCCGACGCGGCAGCGACCGGGACCCGGTCGACGTGCTCAACCAGCCGCTGGACGCCAGCCGGGTGCTGGACGTCGTCCTGAGCCTCGACAACCGGCGCGGCGACGGCCTGCGCGGGCGACTCGACACCGGCCGGGTGGCCGCCGCCGGCCACTCAGCCGGCGGCATGACCACGATCGGCATGTTCACCCTGACCCGGGACGACCGGCTCCGGGCCGGTGTGGTCATGGCCGGCGGCACGCTCGGCATCAACCTTGCCTACGGCGGGGCGGCGACCCCGCTGCTGTTCGTCCACGGCCAGCGCGACCAGGTCGTGCCGTACGACGCCGGACGCCGGGCGTTCCAGGCGGTCCCGTGGCCCAAGGCGATGCTGACGCTGCCTGAGGGCGACCACGGCGAGGGACTCGGCCGGGGCGCTGACGACGACTTCGAGGCTGTCGCCGACTTCACGGTCGAGTTCCTGCGCTGGGGCCTCTACCGGGACCCGTCGGCCCGCGACAACCTCCGGCGGGCGGCGGCGTCGGGGACCGCCGGCCCGACCCTGGACGACCGCCTCTGACGCGCGGGTCGGCCACCGCTGCGCCCGGTGCTGTCACCGGGTGTGGTCGATGACGACCTTGCCGAACGCCTCGCCGCTGGCGAGCCGAGCGAACGCCTGCTCCGCTTCGGTGAAGCCGTGGGCCGAGTCGATGACCGGGCGCAGCCCGCTGGAGGTGAGAAACGCCAGCAGGCTTTGCAGCTCGTTGGCCGAGCCCATCGTGGAGCCCAGGATCTCCAGCTGGAGCCAGAACACCCGGCGCAGGTCCACCGGCGGCGTGGGGCCGCTGGTGCAGCCGGCGACGACGATCCTGGCCCCGGGGGCGGCCGACTTCATCGAGTGGTCGAATGTCGCCTCGCCCACGGTCTCGATGACGACGTCGACCCGCTCCGGTAGCCGGACCCCCGGCGCCACAGCGGTGGCGCCCAGCTCGGACACCCGCTCGCGCTTGGCGGCGCTGCGGCTGGTCGCGTAGACCCGTTTGCCCATGGCGACGCCCAACGCCACCGCCGCGGTGGCCACTCCCCCGCCGGCGCCCTGAACCAGCACCGACTCCCCGTCGGCGACCCGCCCACGGGTGGTGAGCATCCGCCAGGCCGTCAGCCAGGCCGTCGGCAGGCAGGCGGCCTCGGCGAAGCTGAATCCGGCGGGCTTGACGACGAGATTTCCCCGTGGCACCGCGACCCGGTCAGCGAGCGCCCCCTGGTGACGTTCGGACAGCAGCGAGTAGCCCCGCTGATCGGTGGGGTCGTCGATGACGGCGTGCACGACCACCTCGTTGCCGTCGGGGTCGATCCCGGCGGCGTCGCAGCCCAGGATCATCGGCAGCTGCTCGGCCCGCAGGCCGACGCCGCGCAGGGACCACAGGTCGTGGTGGTTGAGGGCGCTGGCGCGCACCTCGACGCTCACCCAGTCATCGGTGGGCAGGACCGGCTCGGGGCGTTCGCCGACGGTGAGGGCGGCCAACGGGTCGTCGGGCTTGATCGCGGAGGCATAGGCGGCACGCATTCCGCAAGGCTATCGCCCGGGCTCGCGCATCAGCCAGAACCACAACCGGCAGCCACGGGGTCGCGGACGACACCCTCATCCCGGGCCGCCCGTGCGACGGCGTCGGCGACCGCGGGCGCGACCCTGGGGTCCAACGGACTCGGGACAATGGCGTCGGAGGTGGCCGCCCCGGCGATGACGCCGGCGATAGCCTCGGCGGCGGCGAGTTTCATGCCCTCGGTGATCCGGGTGGCCCGGGCCCGCAGCGCGCCGGCGAACACTCCGGGGAAGGCCAGCACGTTGTTGATCTGGTTCGGATAGTCGCTGCGCCCGGTGGCGACGACGGCGGCGTGGCGGGCGGCGACGTCCGGGTGGACCTCCGGCTCCGGGTTGGCCAGGGCGAAAATGACGCCGCCGGGCGCCATACCCGCCAACGCGGCGGCGTCGATGCGGCCGCCGGACACCCCGATGAGGACGTCCGCGCCGCGCAGCGCCTCCCCGATCGGGCCGCGGCGGCGTTCGGCGTTAGTGAGCGTCGCCAACTCCCGCTTGACGCCGACGAGGCCGGGACGGTCGGCGTGCAGGATGCCCCGGGAGTCGACGAGGGTGAGGGTGGCGGCTTCCACGCCGCCGGCCAGCAGCATCCGGGCGACCGCCGTCCCGGCGGCGCCGGCGCCGCTGATGACGACCCGTAGGTCCGGGAGTTTGCGGGACAGGACGGCGGCGGCGCTGCGGAGCGCGGCGTACACGACGATCGCGGTGCCGTGCTGGTCGTCGTGGAAGACCGGGATGTCGAGCGCCGCGTCGAGGCGGCGTTCGATCTCGAAACAGCGGGGCGCGGCGATGTCCTCCAGGTTGATCCCGCCGAACGACGGGGCCAGAGCGGTGACGGTCGCGACGATCTCGTCGACGTCGGTGGTGTCCAGGCAGATCGGCACGGCGTCGACGCCGGCGAACTGCTTGAACAGGATCGCTTTGCCTTCCATGACGGGCAGGGCGGCCCGGGGGCCGATGTCGCCCAGGCCGAGGACGGCGGTGCCGTCGGTGACGACGGCCACCGCGTTGCCGGCCCAGGTGTACTCGTCGGCGAGGGTCGGGTCGGCGGCGATGGCGGCGCAGACCCGGGCCACGCCGGGGGTGTAGGCGCGGGACAGGTCCTCGCGGCTGGTCAGCGGGACGGTGGCGGCGACGGCGAGTTTGCCGCCGCGGTGCAGGGCGAACACGGGGTCCAGCGGGTCGACGGTGGCCGTCGCCATGAGTGGCTCCAGATCTGTGCGACGCCGTGCCCGGGCGCCGGGCGCGGATGACCCGCCGAGGGTAGTGCCGGCGCGCAAGCCAGGGAGGCGTGCGACGCGCCGGGGTTCACCGGATCAGTGCCGGTCGCGGCCAGTAACGCAGGATCACCCGTCCGAGGACGTCGGCGACGCCGTGGACGCGGGAGTCGTCGCTGCCGTGGTCGTTGTCGCCGCGCAGGAGCCAGCCGCCGTCGACGGGCCGCTCGGCGCGTTTGACCACGAGCAGGTCGGGCCGGGCGCGGAACCTGGCGATGACGACGTCGCCGGCGCGGGTGGGCCGGCCGCCGTAGCGCACGACGAGGGCGTCGCCGGCGCTCAGCGTCGGCGACATCGAGGGCCCGTGGACGAGAACTGCGCCCCAGCGCGCGGTCACCTGGCGCTCCCTTCCGGCGATGGCGGTTGGCAGGGTACCCGGCGGCGGTCGGTAGCCCGGCTTGCCCGGTGGGGAGCACGGGGGGCGCGATAGGGTCGACGCGACTCACGATTCAAGCCACCCGCCGGCGGTCGCCGGTCGGATCGTCACCATGGAGGGTCCCGATGCGACTTTCGAGGATGTTCGCCCCGCGCACCGTTGTCCACGCCCACTGCGACCTGCCCTGCGGCGTGTACGACCCCGCGCAGGCCCGGATCGAGGCCGAGTCGGTCAAGGCGATCTGCGAGAAGTACCAGGCCAACGACGACCCGGCGTTCCGCGAACGCGCGATCCTGATCAAGGAGCAGCGGGCCGAGCTGGTCAAGCACCATCTGTGGGTGCTGTGGACGGACTACTTCAAGGCGCCGCACTTCGAGAAGTACCCGCACCTGCACACCCTGTTCAACGAGGCCACGAAACTGGCTGGGGCGAGTGGCGTGAAGGGCTCGCTGGACCCGGCCAAGGCCGAGGAGCTGTTGGGCAAGATCGAGGAGATCTCCAAGATCTTCTGGGAGACCAAGCAGGTCTGAGCCTTATTCTGGGCATGTCAGCGGGTGGAGGGTCGGCGCGTCGCGACGCGCCGACCCTCCACCCGCTTTTTGGCGACCGGCACAGTAGAGTGCCGCCAGGGGGGATTGTTCAGGTGAGCCAGCTGACAACGGATGACCAGGCGATCGTCGAGGACGACATCGTTCTGCTGACCGTGCCGGCCGAGGTGGGCTACCTCGGCGTCCTGCGCACCGCTACCGCCGGTCTCGCCGCCCGGCTCCATTTCGCGTTGGACGAGATCGAGGATCTCCGGATCGCGGTTGACGAGGCGTGCGCGATGCTGCTCGGCGTCGCCGTCGCCGGCGCGGAGCTGGAGTGCCGCTTCGCCGTCAGCGACGACGCGCTCACCGTCCAGGTATCGGTGCAGGTTCTGCCGGGTGCCCAGCTGCCGTCCGAGTCGTCGTTCGCCTGGAAGGTCCTGACCGCGCTCACCACTGACGCCGTCGCGCAGGGCGACGGCGTCAGCGCCTCGATCCGGCTCCTCACCCGACGGCAGGGCCCAGCGCCGGTTTGATCACCCGGACGCCGCGCAGGTGGCGCAGATGGCGCTCGGCGGCCTCCTGCGCCCCGACGACATCGTGGTCACGCACCCGATAGGCCAGTTCCTGACATTCGTCGGCGATCCTCGTCCAGTCCACCGGCGCGCTGGCGAGCTGGACCTCTACGCAGAGCCGGTGCAACGGCC
The DNA here is from genome assembly GCF_039532605.1 of Pilimelia columellifera subsp. columellifera. Lineage (NCBI taxonomy): Bacteria > Bacillati > Actinomycetota > Actinomycetes > Micromonosporales > Micromonosporaceae > Pilimelia > Pilimelia columellifera. The sequence goes on along the minus strand of NZ_BAAARY010000003.1, from coordinate 139,462 downwards.
GGGCCAGCAGCTCGTACAGCGGATTCTGGACGGCGGCGGCCAGCGCGCCGTGGAACTGCCGGTAGGCGCCGAGCCGTTCATCCGCGGCGGCATCCGGTCGCGGCGCCATGGCGAGCAGCCGGACGACCTGCGCGTCGGTGCGCCGCTGCGCCGCCAGGCCGGCCCCGGGTATCTCGATCAATTCTCGGAGTTCCAGATGGCGGGCGGAGTTGCGGGTGCTCGCGGACCAGACCAGCCGGACGGCGGGGAACAGCGACGACGCCAGCCGCTCCGGGCACGGCTCGGCGACGAAACTGCCGCCGAACACCCCCCGGGTGGTGACGATGAGGCTCTGGCTGGCCAGCATCCGCAACGCCTCGCGGACGGTGCTCCGGCTGACGCCGGACCGCGCGCACAGCTCGGGCTCAGTGGGCAGCCGCTGCCCTGGACGGAGCCGACCGGACGTGATGAGCTGACGCAGATCGTCGGCGAGCGCCTGGTAGGCCGGCGGTCGCGTGGTCTGGCCCGGACGGACGACGACGGGTTCCGGCGCGGGGAAGGCGGGATTCACGGCCCGCACTCTAAAGCTGACAAGAACGTATGAACTGCTCGTAACACTTTCACTGTCCCATTAGGCACATATCAGGTCGCCCGAACGGGCGCTCAGAGACGTCGGCGCAAGCCCAACGCGGTGGTCGTCGCCGAGGCGATGAGCGCGGCCCCCGCAACCAGCGCATACACAGCCAGCGGTACCCCTGCCCACACCAGCCCGCCGGTAACCATGTAGTACGCCGCAGCGAGCAGAAACAGCTGCGTCACCACCGCGGGCCCACGGGCCCCGCCACGCCGTTGGCCGAGCGCGCGCGCCATCGCGGCGACCGCCACAGCCGCCGCGACCACAAATGCCGTCACCAGCAGCGCGCCGAGCTGGCTCGCCGCTTCGCCGGTCAGGTCGGCATACAGCAGATAGGCGCTGAGGAGGCCAAGACCGCCGGCCTCAGCGGCCACCAGCGCGGCCGCCCATCGCAGGGTCGCCGGCGCCGGGCCGGTCATCTCATCGGCCGCTGCCGTCACGTGTCCTCCTCAGTCGAAACCGCGGCGACCCTACCGCGCGACAGCGCCCAACCTGTCGGCCGGCGTTGGCCGACGCACAAGCTGGGCGATTACTTCGTCAGCCAACGGGTATCGTGCCGGGAATGCGGGCGCTACTGGTGGTCAATCCGAAGGCCACTACCACGACGGAACGCACGCGCGACGTGCTCGTGCGGGCGTTGCGCAGCCAGTTCGAGTTGGAAATTAGCCTCACCCGCCGGCGCGGCCACGCCACCGAGCTGGCCGCCGGCAGCGCCGCCGACGGCGTGGACGTGGTAGTCACCCTCGGCGGCGACGGCACGGTCAACGAGGTGGTCAACGGCTTGATGGCCAGCGGCACGGGCGCGGCGTCCCGGCCGGCGCTCGCGGTGGTGCCGGGCGGGTCGACGAACGTCTTCGCCCGCGCCTTGGGCCTGCCACGGGACGCCACCGAGGGCACTGGGGCCATTCTGGAGGCGATGCGCGCCGACCGGAGCCGGGTCATCGGGCTCGGAATGGCCGACGACCGTTACTTCACTTTCTGTGCTGGTTTCGGGCTGGACGCGGCCGTGATCCGCCGGGTGGAGCGGGCCAGACTACGCGGACGGGTCTCGACCCCGGCGCTCTATCTGCGCGAGGCGGTGCGCCAGTACGTCGTGGCCAGCACCCGACACGAGCCGTCGCTGACGCTCGAAGCGCCAGGCGAGGAGCCTGAGCCGGAGCTGGCGACGGCGATCATCCAGAACGGCGCCCCGTGGACGTTCTTGGGCGAGCGGCGCGTCGAGTCGAGCCCGGACGCCTCGTTCGACAAGGGGCTGGACGTCCTGGCGCTACGGAGCCTGCGGGCGCCCGGGGCAGCGTGGGCAGGGCTGCGGATGTTGAGCCGGCGGGGGCCCCGTCCGGGTCAGCACGTCGTCCGCCGCCACGATCTGAGCGAATTCTCGTTGAGCGCTGTGCAGCCCGAGCCGTTCCACGTCGATGGTGACTACCTTGGAGAGCGACAGAAGGTGCGATTCCTCAGTGTTCCCGAATCGTTACGAGTAATCTGCTGATCGATACGACGGCCAACTGACCAGGTCACCCAAACGACACCAGGACGACACGCGGTGGAAATACCGCCGGGTCGGCGCCTACGGTACTAATCTCGTAACTGGCTGTTGCATCGGAGACTTCCCGATCTGCCAGCAAATAGGACATAACACAGGTGAGTTGCCTCACCGACAGTATTTTTTTCCGAGCATCCCCTTGACATCCGGGGAGTTCGTGAAAGCATTCACAAGCGAAACGGATAGGGGCGCGTACGACTGCGCTTGCACGGGGCCCACAAGCCTTGGCGCGCGGCCGCAATCGCGATCTGTCCCGTTCCACAATCTTGCTCACGTCATGTCGCTTGATCAGCACGTCCTTGGTCAAGGGCATCTCGGACGCATGCCCGACGCACCGCCACATTTACTTACACCTATCCAGAAACAAGGAGTGTTGCCGCCATGGACTGGCGCCACCGTGCTTTGTGCCGCGACGAAGACCCCGAACTGTTCTTCCCCATCGGGACGTCGGGCCCGGCCCTGCTCCAGGTGGAGCAGGCCAAGGCGGTCTGCGGTCGCTGCAACGTGACCGAATCCTGCCTTTCCTGGGCGCTGGAAAGCGGCCAGGACGCGGGCGTCTGGGGCGGGATGAGCGAGGAAGAACGTCGCGCGCTCAAGCGCCGCGGCGGACTGCGCGTGCGCGCCGCCTCTCTCTGACTGACCCACCGCGCCACCACCACGACTGAACCGCTGATGCCCCGGACCTGTGAGGTCCGGGGCATCAGCGCGTGATCAGGTAGCTCCACGCCCAGAGCTGGATGCCCGGTCCGACCGCCCGGTCGCGTTCGGGGTCGCGTTCGAAGCCGAGTCGTGAGTAGAGCCGGAACGCGTCGGTGGCGAAGTCACGGCTGAAGATCGAGATGGCCGTGCTGCCGTCTTCGACGGCTCTCGCGACACAGGCGCGCACCAGGGCCTCCCCGACGCCACGTCCCTGAGCCACCGGGTCGACCGCCAGCATCCGGAAGCCACCCTCACCGGGCCTGGCGAGATCGGCCAGCGGGCTGCCGTAGGGCGTCAGGGTGACCGAGCCCAGGACGAGACCGAGATCGTCGGTGGCGACCAGCACCTCGGCGACGGCCGTCCGGGCGGCCACGTCGGCCAGCGTCGCCGCGTAGTCCCCGCTCGGCCCGGCCAGCTGCCCGTCCCGACGGTAGGCGGCAAGCGTCAGCCGGACGACCGCGTCGTGGTCCTCCGGCTGCGCATGGCGAACCCGGATGTCAGCCAACAGTGGTCACTCGATGGTGGCGATGAGGTCGCCCTCCTGGACCACGTCGCCCTCGTTGACGGCCAGCTCGCCGAGAATGCCGTCGCTCTCGGCGATCACCGGGATCTCCATCTTCATGGACTCCAGGATGACCAGGGTGTCACCCTCGGACACCTGGTCGCCGGCCTTGGCGACAACCTTCCACACGTTGGCGACCATCTCGGCGCGGATCTCTTCGGACACGTCGGCACCCCTCTTCGCGTACGCGGATGTCCCGCGTCGGTATCCAATCATGGGCGCCACGGCGTCACGCCGGCATCCCACCACGCGGGCCGGCCGGCGCCGGCGCGGCCTACCATGGTCGACGCCGACAATCCATGACGAGGGGAGATCGACGATGGCAAAGAAGGCTCGGAGGAAGAGGGCCCGTAAGAAGAGCGCCGCCAACCATGGCAAGCGCCCCAACTCCTAGGGCCAGACCCTAGGCACACGCGGCGTCCCGCGGGCTACTCGGACATCGGCCCGCGGGACTCCACGTCGACGACCAGCTCACTGAGCCGGACCCGCAGCCGCTGACGCAGCTCCTCGGGGGCGCGCTCGGCGCCGCAGCACCGGGCCACCAGCGCCCGGACCTCCTGCTCGATGCCGTACTCGCTCAGGCACGGGTGGCACTCGTCGAGATGACGGCGGATCAGCTCCCGCCGGCTCTCGGCGCACTCCAGGTCGAGGTAGAGGTACACCTCGCCGAGCACCTCGCCACAGTCGTCCCCGCCACTGCCGCACTCGGGGGCCTGGCCCTGACTCACGCTGTGCCCCTTTCCTACCGGGCCGGGGCCGGGTCGACGGCCGGCCGGGCGAAGCCGCGGTCAGCCGCGTACCGTTCCAGCTCCCGACGGAGATTGCGGCGACCGCGGTGCAGCCGGGACATGACGGTGCCGATCGGCGTGCCCATGATCTCGGCGATCTCCTTGTAGGAGAACCCCTCGACGTCGGCCAGGTACACGACGAGGCGGAAGTCCTCAGGCAGCTGCTGGAGCGCCTGCTTGACGTCGCTGTCGGGCAGCCGCTCCAAGGCTTCGGTCTCCGCGGACTTGAGGCCGCTGGAGGTGTGCGACTCGGCCTCGGCCAGCACCCAGTCGCTGATCTCCTCGGTGGGCGCCTGCACCGGCTGGCGCTGCCGCTTGCGGTACGAGTTGATGAAGGTGTTCGTGAGGATCCGGTACAGCCATGCCTTGAGGTTCGTGCCTTCGGTGAACTGGTGGAACGCGCTGAACGCCTTGAGGAATGTCTCCTGCACCAGGTCATCGGCGTCGGCTGGGTTGCGGGTCATCCGCAGCGCCGCTGCGTAGAGCTGGTCCACGAATGGCAGCGCGTCACGCTCGAAGCGCTCGCGCCGCTCGTCGGGCCGTTCCGCTCGGGTCACCCGCACGTCTCCCCTCGACTGTTGTGCCGAGGATACGCCGACCGCGTCAAGGCCGCCGTCGGCCGGCCAGGACGGCGCGCTGAGCAACTGCCGGACCAGATCAAGCTGCGGCCGTCGGGTCGGAGCGGACACGGGGCTCTCCTTCCTCGGGCGTCGGCGGCTGCCGGGCGACCAGGCTTCGTAGCCGCGGGCGGCCGGCATAACGACGCACACCGGAGCAACGCCTCTGAACTCCCTGCTCATTCCCGCCCACACGAGCTTGTCCCCGGCGACTGCCAGCCGCCGGGGACAAATGGATCTGGGAGTTTGTTCGTATTTCGTCATTATTTAACAGGGAAAGTCCGTTGAGGGCTAGGGCGTCACCCAGTCGTTGTCGGCCAACCAGACCAGCGCCGCGTCAGCCGCGCCACCGGGGTCCCTGCGCAGGTCGTGGCGTTCCCCCAGCCGGACGGCCAACGTCACGCCGGCCAGCGGCGGAGGCAGCCCGAATGGATCACGATCGCCGTTGACGACCACCGTCGGCAGCTCCGTTCGCAGCTCCGCTACCCGCGAGCGCTCAGGCCGGCCCGGCGGATGGGTGGGGAACGCCAACGCGACCACGCCCACCGCGCCCAAACCGACCGCGGTGCGACACGCGACCCGGGCCCCGCTGGACCGTCCGCCCACGATCAGCGGGAGCGTCCAGCCCCGCTCGGCCGCCAATGCCAGGCCGACCTCGACGACCGCCACCCAGGCCGCGTCGAGCTGGCCCGCCGGCGCCGGGGCCCGACGGCCGGCCACCCGGTACGGCTGGGTGACCCGTCCGACCAAGGCCCCTGCCGCCACCGCCCGGTCCGTCAGGGCCACCAGATCCGGGGCGTCGACGCCGCCGCCGGCGCCGTGCCCAAGCATCAGCAAGGACCTTGGCCACCCCGCCGGCCAGGACAGATCCAACCAGGCCAGACCGGTCGGGGTGGGTGTCTCCACCCTCGTTGACGCGCTCACCAGCGCGACAGTACCGCGCCCCGACCTGGGCCGTCCGGCACGCCGGCCGCAGCGGGGCGCAGCGGGGCGCAGCGGGGCGCAGCGGCGTCACCCTGCTGTGACCGGCTCAAGAGTCAGCAGCTGGGCGCGCACCGGCGGGCCGTCGTCGCCCGGGCGGGCTCGGCCGTGCCAGATCACCGCCATCGCCCGTCGATCCCGGGGAGTGGTCCCGCCCCACACGCCATGGGTGTCGCCCACGTCAAGGGCCCACGCCAGACATGCGCCCTGCACCGGGCAGGCGCCGCAGACCGCCAGCGCGGCGGTCGCCGGTTCGTTCGGCGCGGGAAAGAACAGATCAGGATCGGTCTGCCGGCACGCGCCGAGCGGTCGCCAGCCGGTGTCCTCCCGGCGCTGGGCCACCGCCCGTCGTAGTCGTGGATCAGTTCGCGCCACCTCGACCTCATGCGGCCGTGGCGGCCGTGCTCGTGTCATCTCTCCCCCGCCTCCACAGTGTTGGGACTGCCATCGGCGACGGTTTGTATCCCAGGAAAACGGCCGGCAACAAGGGTTCAATCGGGTTTCGGGCACTCCTCTGGCGGATATCCGACAGTTTCGGGGCCAGAAGCGGTCTGGACAGCCTCAGAACAGGCCGATCTGCTCCGCCTCGGGCGGGGGCGCCGCGAGCCGCTCGACAAGCCCGGGCCCGTCGTTGCGGACATCGCCGACCGCCCGCCCCACCGGACGGATCTCCACCGTCGACAACCACTCCGCCGTCGGCGGCGTCAACAGGCCGGAGGCGTCCTCGGCGGTCAACCAGTCCGCCCACCGCTGGCGGGGCAACAGCAACGGCATCCGGTCGTGTACCCGGGCGAGGGCGCCGACCGCCCCGATGGTGACGACCGCGCAGCTGAGCCGGCCCGGAACGGCCGCATTGGCCGCCCACAGGCCGGCGAAGACGAGAGGCTCGTCGGTAGTCGGGGTGAGGAACACGGGCCGGCCAGGCGCCGGCCACTCGTACCAGCCGTCGGCCGGGACCAGGCAACGGCGGGCGGCGAACGAGGCGCGGAACGCCGGCGCCTCCGCGACGGTCTCCGCCCGTGCGTTGATCATGCGGGCGGCGGAGCGGGCGTCGTCGGCCCAGTGCGGCGTCAGACCCCAGCGGGCCACCGACAGCACCCGGCCGGCGGTCGCGCCCGCCCGCGGCTCGGGCGTGATCCGCACGATCGGGGCTGGATCGGTAGGCGCCACGTTGTAGTCCGGCGCCAGCAGGTCGTCGGTCTCGTCGGCAGCCTCGAAAATGACGCTCAGCTCAGCCGTGCTCCGGGTCGTCGCATACCGCCCACACATGGCCACCACCGTAGCGCCGCGCGGTGGCCACCCCCGCGACGACGCGGCGGCACCGCCGACAGGACCTGCTCCGACCAGGCAGGATGGGGGCATGTCTTCGCCTGCCCCCATCCCGACCGCCCAGCCGTGGGCGGCGCCGACCGCCCACGGGCCCGTCGACGCCGCTCTCGACCTTCCCGGCTCGAAGTCGATGACCGCCCGGGCGTTGATCCTCAGCGCGCTCAGCGGCGAGCAGTCCACCATCGCCGCGCCGCTGTTGGCCCGCGACACCGAACTGATGGCCGACGGCCTACGCGCCCTCGGCTGCGCCGTGTCGACCATGGACGACCAGCGGTGGGTGGTGCGGCCAGGTCCGCTGCATGGACCGGCGAAGATCGACGTCGGCCTCGCCGGCACCGTCATGCGGTTCCTGCCGGTCGTCGCCGGGCTGGCCGACGGCGCCACCGTCTTCGACGGCGACCCGGCCGCCCGGGTCCGGCCGCTCGGGCCACTGGTGGCCGCGCTCCGTGACCTCGGCGTGCCGGTTGAGGCACACGGCGTCGGCAGGCTGCCGCTGACGGTCACCGGCGCCGGGCGGATCGACGGCGGCCCGGTCACCATCGACGCCTCCGCGTCCAGCCAGTTCATCTCCGCGCTCCTGCTGGCCGCCCCCCGATTCGACAACGGTCTGGTCATCCGGCATGAGGGCCCGCCGGTGCCCAGCGCCCCACACCTGCGGATGACCGCCGAGATGCTGCGCGCGGCCGGCGCCGGCGTCGACGACAGCGTCCCCGACCTGTGGGCCGTCGAACCCGGTCGGCTCTCCGGCCGAAGCTGGGTCATCGAGCCGGACCTGTCCGGCGCCGCGCCGTTCCTCGCCGCCGCCCTGGTCACCGGTGGCGTCGTCAGGCTGCCCGGCTGGCCGCCGCACAGCGCCCAGCCCGTGACCGAGGTCCGCGACCTCATCGCCCGGCTCGGCGGGACGCTCGTCGTCGGCCCGGACGGGATCACCGTCACCGGCGGCGGCACGGTCACCGGCATCGACGTCGACCTTTCCGGGCTCAGCGAGCTGACCCCGATGGTCGCCGCGCTGGCCGTGCTCGCCGACCGGCCGTCACAGCTGCGTGGCATCGGGCACATCCGCGGGCACGAGACCGATCGGATCAGCGCCCTGGCCCGGGAGTTGACCGCCCTCGGCGCCGGGGTCGACGCCACCGACGACGGCCTGGTCATCCGACCCCGCCGGCTGCGCGCCAGCACTGTGCACACCTACGACGATCACCGGATGGCGCACGCCGCCGCGATCATCGGCCTGGCCGTGCCGGGAGTCAGACTCACCGACGTGGCCTGCACCGCCAAGACCATGCCGCAGTTCGCCACGCTATGGTCGGGCATGGTCAACAGTGCGGAGGACAGGCGCTGAAAGGCAAACGCGACTACGACGAGGACGACATCCGGGTCCGCCCGGGACGGTCCTCCCGCCCCCGCACCCGTACCCGACCCGCCCACGATGACGCGATCGACGGTTTCGTCTTCGCCGTCGACCGGGGCCGGTACACCTGCGCCACCGACGACGGGCGGATCGTCACCGCGATGCGGGCCCGTGAGCTGGGGCGCAAGGCTGTCGTAGTCGGCGACCGGGCGCACCTGGTCGGCGACACCACCGGCACGACCGGCTCGCTGGCGCGGATCGTGCGGATCGCCCCGCGCACGTCGGTGCTGCGCCGCACCGCCGACGACGACGACACCACCGCCGAGGGCCGGCTGGAGCGGGTCGTGGTCGCCAACGCCGACCAGCTTGTCATCGTCTCCGCGCTACGGGACCCGCAGCCGCGCACCGGCTTCATCGACCGCTGCCTGGTCGCCGCCTACGACGCCGCGATCGAGCCGCTGCTGTGCTTCACCAAGGCCGACCTCGCCGGGGCGGAGGAGATCCTCGACTACTACCGCGAGCTGGACCTACGCCATGTGCTGTGCCGGCCCGACGCCGAGCCCGACGCGCTGCGGTCAGCGCTTGCCGGGCGCGTCTCGGTCCTCGTCGGACACTCCGGGGTGGGTAAGTCGACGCTGGTCAACCGCCTCGTGCCAGGCGTCGATCGGGCGGTCGGCGTGGTCAGCGCGATCGGCAAGGGCCGGCACACGTCTACGTCGGCGGTGGCCCTGCCACTGCCCGGCGACGACGGTTGGATCGTCGACACGCCGGGCATCCGCAGCTTCGGGCTCGCGCACGTGTCGGCCGAGAGCCTGCTGCACGGCTTCAGCGACCTCGTCGACGGCGCCCTGGAGTGCCCGCCGGGGTGCGAGCACACGGTCGAGGAGCCGGACTGCACGCTGAGCGCGTGGGCCGCCGCGGGCAGAGCCGACCCGCGACGGTTGGAGTCCTACCGGCGGTTGCTGGCGTCCCGCTCAAGCACCGAGTGGATCGGCTGAGCGTTCGCCCAGATCCACCGGCCCTACCGGGATCGCGCCCCGCCCATCAGCTAGGTTTCCGCCATGAACCGGTACGCCGACGACCTGTCGCTCACCCACATCCTCGCCGACGCCGCCGACTCGATCTCGATGGCCAGGTTCCGGGCGCTGGACCTGCACGTCGAGGCCAAGCCGGACCTGACCCCGGTATCGGACGCCGACACGACGGTGGAGAAGGCCGTCCGGGCGACCCTGGCCCGCAGCCGCCCCCGGGACGCGGTCACCGGTGAGGAGTTCGGCGCCGGCAACGCCTCAGCCAACGGGCGCCGCTGGGTGATCGACCCCATCGACGGGACGAAGAACTTCATCCGGGGAGTGCCCATCTGGGCCACCCTCATCGCGCTGCTGGACGGCGACGAGCCCGTCGTCGGCATGGTTTCCGCGCCCGCGCTCGGCCGCCGCTGGTGGGCCGGAAAGGATCTCGGCGCCTACGCGGGGCGGCACCCGGCCGGGGCGCAGACGCTCAAGGTGTCGGGCGTCAGCCAGCTCGCCGACGCCAGCTTCTGCTACGCCTCCCTGCCGGCTTGGGAGGCTGACGGACGGCTGCCGGCGATGCTGGACCTCATGCGCGACAGCTGGCGCAGCCGCGCCTACGGCGACTTCTACGGGCACATGCTCGTCGCCGAGGGCGCCGTGGATGTCATGGTGGAACCGGAGCTGTCGATGTGGGACCTGGCGGCGCTCATCCCCATCGTCACCGAGGCCGGCGGGGCCTTCACCAATCTCGCCGGTGGCAGCGCCGCTGGCGGCGGCAGCGCCGTGGCCACCAACGGCAGGCTCCACGCGGAGATCCTCGACCGGCTGTCGACCCGGGAACGGACCTGGTCCGAGCTGACCTGACCCGGAGGCGCCGAGGTCAGCAACCCCGAGCGACTATCCTCGCCAGGTGGTCTCGACTGGTTGGTGGTTCCTGGCGGCGATGATCGCCGCGTACGGCGTGGCCAACCTGCTCCAGTCCATCGCCGCGGCCCGCACCACGGTCCACCACACACTCGACCCGGGACTGCTGCTGCGCCTGGCCAGCCAGCGCGCGTACCTGGTGGGGCTGGCCTGCCAGATGGCGGGCTTCGTGCTGGCGTTCCTGGCCCGCAAGGACCTGCCGCTGTTCCTCGTTCAGGCCAGCGTGGCCGCCGGGCTCGGCGTCACCGCGATTCTCGGCGTGCTGGTGGCCAAGTGGCGGCTGCCACGGGCCGAGGTGTGGCTGCTCATCCTGCTGTTCCTCGGCATCGGCGGGCTCGTGGTCTCGGCCCAACCGGCCAAGTCGCTGCCGATCGGGCTCGCCGGGGTCATCGCGCTGGGCGCCACCCTCGGCGTCATCGCGCTGTTGAGCGTGCTGGCCGTCCGGCTGCACGGTGCGCCCGGCTCGGTGGCGTTGGGCTCGTTGGCTGGGCTGGCGTTCTCCGCGGCCGCCGTGGCCGCACGGCCGCTGGCCTCGCTGCACGGGACCGAGGCGCTGCTGACGCACCCGCTGTTGTACCTGCTCATCGCCCACTCGATCGTGGGGCAGCTGCTGCTGGGCCTGGCGATGCAGCGCGGCTCGACGACGGCGGCCGTGGCGGCCATGGACGCCGCCGGCGCGATCCCGGCGGCGATCGTGGGATTGTTGCTGCTCGGCGACAAGGTCCGGCCGGGTCTGGAGTGGCTGGCGGTGGCCGGCTTCCTGCTGACCCTGGCGGCGGTGATCGGACTGACCAGATACGCCGAGCCGCAGCACCACCACGCGGTGAGCGAGCCGCCACCGCGCCGCCGGGCAGCCGCCGCCGTCGGCGCCGGGGCCGCCGCACGTCCGCGCTGAGACCAGCGGAGTTTCGGCTCGGGACCATAGGGTATCCGGGCGTCATGGCGTTACCGATGATCCGTGACTCCGTCGTCGTGCTGACCGGCGCGTCCAGCGGCATCGGCGCCGCAACCGCGCTGGAGCTGGCCGGACGCGGCGCGCGGCTGGTGCTGGCGGCCCGACGCGAGGACGCGCTCGACGCCGTCGCCCACGAGTGCGCCGTGCTCGGCGCCGAGGCCATGGTAGTGCCCACCGACGTGGGCGACGCCGACGCCGTGGAGTTGCTGGCCCGGACCGCCGAGGCCCGGTTCGGGCGGATCGACGCGTGGATCAACAACGCCGGCGTCGCCGCCTACGGGGAACTCGTCGCGCTGACTCCCGAGGAGATGCGCCGGATCATCGACGTCAACCTGCTGGGTGTCGCGTACGGGACGCGAGCGGCGCTCAGCTCGCTGCGGCGCGGCGGCATTGACGGCGTGATCGTGAACAACGCCGGCGTGCACGGGGCGCTGACCTGGCCGTACGTGAGCATCTTCCACGCCGCCAAGCACGGGGTACGGGCCCTGTCGGCATCGACCCGCCAAGAGTTACGGCAGTCCGGCGAGCGCATCGCCGTGTGCACGCTGCTGCCGTACACGGCCGACACCCCGCTGTACGCGCATGCGGCCAACCACACCGGACGCGCGCTCGCGCCGCCGCCGCCGGTGTACCCGGCGGCAAGGGTCGCGCGGGCCATGATCACGGCGCTGCTGCGACCACGAGCGGAGATCACGGTCGGAACCGCCGGCCGACTGAGCAGCCTGCGTCGGCGCCTGGCGCCACTGGCCGGCGAGATCATCGGCGGCAGCTGGGGCGCCCGACGTCAGTTCCGGCCCGGCGCCGCCCCGGTCACCGCGGGAAGCCTCTTCGCCGAAAGCCCCGACGACGCCCGGATCGCCGGCGGTTGGCATGGGCAGGCCCGCACAGCGCTACGGACGTCCGCAGCGGTCGGTCTCACGGCGGGTACCGTGGCAGCGCTGGCCCGGCGACGGTGGGCCGGACGGGGAGGACGGTGACGATGACCACGCCGGCCGGGAACCAGTCGACCGCCCGACCGGCCATCGCCGACGGGGGCGTCCCGACAGGCGACGCCTTGGACGCGCTGACAGCCCGGTTGGGTCCCGCGCCCGGGGCGGCGCGGCAGGCCCGGGAGCTGGTCACCGAGGCGTGCGCCCGGTGGGAGCTGGCCGACCTCGTCGGACCGGCCTGCACCGTGCTCACCGAGCTGGTGAACAACGCCGTCGCCCACGCCCGCACCGAGATGCTCGTGCGCCTGACGCTTGTGGACGGTGGACTGCTCGTCGAGGTCGCCGACCGCTCACCGGCGCCGCCGCAGGCCCGTGGACCGGCGTCGCCGACGACTCCGGGCGGTCGTGGGCTGGTCGTGGTGCAGGCGCTCGCCGAACGCTGGGGCTGCACGGCGGACGACGGCGGCAAGACCGTCTGGGCGCTGATCCGACCGGAATGACTCCGGGGCCGGCCGCCGACGGGTCGCTCCGGAGTTCAGGCGTCGAGGCCGCGCTCGATGGCGTACCTGGTCAGCTGCACCCGATTGTGCAGTTGAAGCTTGTTGAGCGTGTTCTGGACGTGGTTCTGCACAGTCCGGTGCGAGAGGTTGAGCCGCTCGGCGATCTGCTTGTACGACAGTCCCTTGGCGACGAAACGCAGCACCTCGGTCTCCCGGTCGGTCAGCTTCGGGGCGAGGTCGTCGGTGGGCTCCGCGGCGAGCCGGCGGTACTCGCCAAGGACCAGCCCGGCCAGGCCGGGAGTGAACACCGGGGCGCCCGTGGCGGCGGCGCGCACGGCGGCCACGAACTCGTCCGGGCTGGCCGACTTGAGCAGATAGCCGGTCGCGCCGGCCTTCATCGCGTCGAGAACATCCTGCTGCTCGCCGCTGGCCGACAGCATCATCACCTTGAGGTCGGGCAGCGCCGCGATGAGGCCACCGATGACCTCGACACCGGAGATGTCGGGAAGCTGGAGGTCCAGGACCACCACGTCCGGTCGGGCCGCCGGGGCGAGCCGCACCGCCTGACGGCCCTCGCCGGTGGTGGCGACCACGGCGAAGCCGGCTTCCGCCAGGTCCCGGGCGACGCCGTGCCGCCACATCGGATGGTCATCGACGACCATCACCCGGATCGACTGGTCGTTGTTGGTCTCTTCGGTCACCGCCGCAGCGTACGTCGGGCTCATCGCGCGCGGCGGGGCACCCGTAGCTCGATCTCGGTGCCTTCGCCGGGCTCGGACCGGAGGCTGACGACGCCGCCCAGGTCGGCGATACGGCCCTGGATCGACTGTGCCACGCCGAGCCGGCCACCGGCCGCCGCCTCAGTCAGTCGACCGGGTGGGATGCCGACCCCGTCGTCCCGGACGGTGACGGTGACGGCGCCCGGCTCGTCCTCCACGAGCACCCATGCCTTGGCGGTCAAACCGCCGTGACGGGCCACGTTGTCCAGCGCGGCCCGCACCGCGCGGGCGACCTCGTGCGCGGCCGCGGCCGGCAGCAGTGTCGGCTCGGCCGGCGTGGCCACCGACACCGCCCGACCGGCGAGGCCGTTGATGAGGGCGCTGAGGTCGACGGTGTCGTCCGCGGCGGGGCCGCCGGCCGGCGTGCTGCTGCCGATGAGCGCCCGCAGCGCGGCCTCCTGCTCGCCGGCGAGTCGGGCCAGTTCCCCGGCTTCCCCGTCCAGCCGGGCGCCGCGCCGGGCGACCATGGCGAGCACCTGGAGCACCGAGTCGTGGATGCCGCGGGCGAGGCGTTCGCGCTCCCGGGCGGCGGCCTCCCGCTCGATCGCGGCCTGCGTGAGCCGTTCGGTGTCGCCGGCGAGGCGGGCCACATGGCCGGTGGAGACGGCGGCCAGCAGCATGAGGATGGTGCCGGTGGTGGCGGTCTGCTGGGCGGCGCCGCGCACGACGATCTCGACCGCGCCCATGAACAGCGCGGCGGCCACGCCGAGTCGGCGTCCGCCGGCGATGGACCAGGCGAGCACTGGACCGGCCATCCAGGCGACCGCCATCGTCGGGATGCCCTGCGTCAGCGCCTCGACGCCGATGACCCAGACCGTGCTCAGTTCGATCACCGCGGTGACGCCCAGGTCCGGCACGAGGACCCGCCAGGTGCGCCGGCCCGGCGCGGCGTAGGCCCACCAGGTGAAGCCGGTCCAACCCGCCATCAGCGCGAGAACCGCCCAGGCGACGGCTGGGCGTTGGTACAGGTCGGCGTTCGCCACTGTCAGATATCCGACATACGCCAACGCCGCGAGGCGGAACACCGCCACGGCACGCCACAGTGGCCCGAGCAGGCGGCCTGGTCGGTGGGACGGCGGCTGATCCGATCCGGAAACGAACACCATCACCGCATGCTGCCACCGGACGATCGACCCGACGCGGCCGGGCGACGGGCCGGCGCAGTGACGCCAACGGTCAACCGCCCGGCGTACTGTTGGACATCCGATCCACCGACGGCAGGCGTCATCACGTCATGACCGGCACGATGACGGCCTCGGGTCACCACCATCGGCACGGGTCATCACCATCGATTCGTGACGCCGCACATCGCGAGGTAGACACTATGGTTCCCGGCGCAGCCGCCGCGGCCGGCTCCGGCCCGGCCGCGGCTGGCCGTGAGCTGCTCCGGGGCACGTTCGACCAGGCCGGCGTGACCACGATCCGCCACCAGGTGTCACAGCACGTCGCGGCGGTAGGGCTCACCGGGCAACGACGGGACGACTTCATCCTCGCGGTCAACGAGCTGGTCACCAACGCGGTGCGCCACGGCGGGGGCATCGGCCAGCTACGGCTGTGGCTCGCCGACGGCGCCCTGCTCTGCGAGATCGTCGACCATGGCGGCGGAATCGCCGTCGGCGGCGCCGCCGGTCACGAACGGCCCCCCGTCGACCTGGCGGGAGGCTGGGGGCTGTGGCTGGCCCGCCAGCTCACCGACGGTATGACCGTCGACACCGGCGACCACGGCACAACAATCCGGCTACGCGCCGCCATCTAGAGGAGTCACCACCCATGCGCACCTTCGGGACGCCCGCCGAGCTGGCCAAGGCCGTCGGCGAACACCTCGGCTACAGCGGTTGGCGCCTCGTCGACCAGGCACAGGTCGACGCGTTCGCCGAGGCCACCGGGGACCGGCAGTGGATCCACACCGATCCAGAACGGGCGGCGCAGGGCCCGTACGGCACGACCATCGCCCACGGTTACCTCCTGCTGTCGCTGCTGCCGTCGTTGGTGACCAGCGTGCTCACGGTCGAGGGCGCCCGGCTGCGCGTCAACTACGGTCTCAACAAGGTGCGCTTCCCCGCCGCGTTGCCGACCGGCTCGGCGGTCCGGGCCGGCGTGCGGGTCACCTCCGCTGAGGATGTCTCCGGCGGTGTTCAGCTGGTCCTGGAGGTGACCGTGGAGCGCGAGGGCGGCCAGAAACCGGTCTGTGTCGCCGAGACGGTCACCCGCATCTACCTCTGACAAGCGCGCCAGGTCGAGCGGACGAACGGCGGCGGCGCCGCTTCCCGATCCGCAACTATCGGGAAAAGACGCCGCCGCCTCTTTCGGTTGGGCCTGGCGGTCTCCGGACCTCCCTCACAAGATCCGTCACCACTGGCCGCGCACTGGCTGACCGGTCGAGGGGGACGTTCGACCGGGCGACCAGGCCGCCGGTGATCCGATGCCGCCGATGCGCCGGCAACATCGGATCACCGGACAGTCAATGTGTACTCACCCTCGCCCTGCTCCGACGTCACCTGATAGCGGTACAGGCCGGCGGTTCCGTCGAAGCGGAGCACCTCGGATGAGTCGTCGCTGTCGGCCTTGCCGACCGTCTCCCATCTCACACCGCTCCACCGTTGCAGGGCGAGGTTGAAGTCGGCGTCCGTGGGGCCGGCGAGGCAGAGCACCTGCTCGCCGGCTGGCGCCTGGACGAACGGCTGGTCGGGCTCAAGCGTCTGGTCACCGCTGGCGGCGAGGGCGCCGTCGTGGGTCTGGCCGCCGCGGCAGGCGGCGGGGACGGCCTCGATCGCGGCGGCGCCGCCATTGGCATTGCCGGAACCCAGGCCGGCGTCGTTGGCGACGGGCTGGGAGTCGGGACCGTCCGCAGCGCCGCTGAACGTGCCGAGTGCCGGCTGGCCGCCCAGGCTGGCCCGGTTGGCGGACAGGGCCGCCGCGCCGGTGGTCACCAGAGTCAGGTCGAGCCGGTCAAGCACCTCGTTGACGGGTTGGAAGAAAGTGATGCCGCCGCTGACGCAGTCGCCGGACCCGCCGGAGGTCATACCCTGGGCCTGGTCGGCGGAGAAGAACGGGCCGCCCGAGTCGCCGGGCTCGGCGCACACGTTCGTACGGGTGAGGCCGGTGACCGCGCCCTCGGCGTAGTTGACGGTGGCGTTCTTGGCGAGGATCGCGCCGCACCGGGTCCCAGTGGTGGAGCCGGACCGGCACACGGTCGATCCGATCGGCGCCTCCTCGCTGCCACGGACCGGCACGTCGCCGCGCTCGGTGGCGACGACCGGCGTCGGGATGACGTCGCGGGAGGTGCTGACGAAGCTGAAGTCGTCGCCGGGGAAGGAGGAGGCGCCGAACACGCCCTGCAGTTCGGCGTCCTGACCGGTTGTGGTCTGGGCGCCACGCTGACCGCAGTGGCCGGCGCTGACGAAGCCGCCGATGACCGAGAATCCGACCGAGCACCTGGCGTCGCCGTTGACCAGGTACGGCTCGGCGCCCCGGAGATCGCCGGCGAAGGCGCGTGGCCGTTCGTTGGACTTGACGATACGGACCGCCTTGGCCGGGGCGCCGGCCTTGAGCGCCCACGCCTTCGCGGCGGCTTCCCTGCCCGGCGTGGCGAGCACCACCACGCTGTTGGTGGCCGGGTCGACGTACCAGCCGGGGGCGGACGTCGGGGTGATCTTCGTCGCCCGACGGTCGAGGTCGGCCTTGACGGTGGCCAGCTGCGCCGCGTTGTATGTGACGATCTTGGGCTCGGCGCCAGCGCGGCGAACCGCCGCCGCGGCGTCCGGGTCGGTGATACCGATCTTGAGTTTCTTGTTGTCGCGGTCGACCCAGGCTCCGGCGAAGACGCCGGCGACGCCACGGCTCTGGGCCTGCCCGGCGCCGCTGTCGATGCCACCGAGGCTGAGGAGGTCAGCGTCGGGCAGGGGGGCGCGCCCGGAGCCTTTCGCGGCGAAGTCGCCCAGGTCTGCGCCGATCTGGTCGACCAGGCCGGGGAGCTGGGAGTCGAAGGCGAGTTGACCTTGCGCCTGGTCGGCAGTGAGACCAAGGTCACGGCTCATGAGCTGGACCACCGCCGACTGCGGCGGCGACGTGGTCTCCGCGAGCGCCGGAACTGTGAGGCCTGCGGCCACCAGGACCGCTCCGCCAAGCACAGCCGTTGAGGTGGCGCGCATGCGGTTCATCCGGGTCTCCTCTCGTGCGGCGAAGTGAGGGGAAAACATCGCCGCTCTGACCAAGGAGTACGCACGGACCGCCACACCAGATGAACCCCTGGGTGTGATTTAGATCACACTCGGGGGTTCATCGCTGCCTACCGTCGGTCATCACACGTAACGGAACACTCCCGCCTGGCTCGCGCCGCTGAGGCCGCCCGGGGTCTGCACCTGGACGTAGTAGTTGCCCGCGTACCGCTTGCCGAGCGTCGCCTTGATCTGCGTATCCGAGATCTTGGTGAAGCCGACCGCCACCCCACCCACGTACACCTTCGTGGCATACGAGAGGTTCGCGCCGTTGACGTACACCACCGTCGAGGACTTGGTGATCGACGTGCTGGTGACGCTCAAGGCGCCCACCGTCGGCGCCGCCGGGGTGAAGTAGGTGAACACTCCCGCCGAGGTCGCCGGGCTCAGACCGCCCGGGGTCTGCACCTGCACGTAGTAGCCACCCGCGTACCGCTTGGCCAGCGTCGCCTTGACCTGGGTGTCCGAGACCCGGGCGAAGGTCACCGCCACACCGCCGACATACACCTTGCTGGCGTCGGTCAGGTTCGTGCCGTTGACCAGGACCACCGTCGACGGGGCTCCGATGTTGGCGCTGGTCACGCTGAGCCCGGTGACCGTCGGCGCGGCCGGAACGACCGAGGTGATCGGCGTGGCCACCGTCACCGTGCCGCCCGGAGTGGTGACCTGGAGGCTGTACGTCCCCGGGTTCTTGACCGGGACCGTCACCTTCAGCTGCGTGGCCGAGACCTTGGTGAAGGCCACCTTGTACCCACCCAGCGTCACCAGGGTGGCGCCGGTCAGGTTCGCGCCGGTCAGCAGCACCGGCGTGCTCTTGTAGTACATGACCGTCGACGGGACGACCGTGGCGACGGTCGGCGGCGGCGGGTTGACGTACGTCAGGTTCGTCATCGCGCTGGCGCCGTAGGTGTTGAGCGCCTTCACCGGGTAGGTTCCGGCGACCTGTGCCGGCGCGAGGAAACTCAGCTGCGTCGGCGAGGTGATCACGATTCCGGTGGCGTACTTCGCCCCGACCATCACCTTGACGCCGGTGGCGAACTGGCCACCGGTCATCGTGATGCGTTCCCCGCCGAAGATCACCGTGCTGTTCGTGCTGAGCGACGACAACTCCGGCGACGGTGGCGTGTACAGGAACTTCGAGGTCGCCGTCACCGCGCTGCTGCCAGCGGGGTTGGTGGCCACCACGTCGACGGTCGTGCCGACCGCGCCGGGCGGCGTGGTCACCGTCAGGGTGGTGGTGCCGTTGGTGGTGGTCGGCGTGAGGTTCGTCGCGGGCACGCCGCCGAAGGTGACGCCGGTGACGCTGTCCATGCCGGAGCCGGTCAGGGTGACCTGCGTGCCGCCGAGCTTCGAGCCCTTGAGGACCGACAGGCGGGCCACGGTCGGCGCGATCGGGGTCGCCTGGGCTGGGGTGTTGATGCCGTTGACCGTGTAGGCCGCGTCGACCTTGCCCAGCACGTACGACCAGGCGATCTTGACGTCGCCGCTGTTGCCCCAACCTGTGCCCCACGAGTTACGGACGAAGATGCCCTGGCTGTCGTAGCCGTAGGCAGCCATCATGTGGCCGCCCTGGTTGGTTCCCGACACCGTGCTGTACAGGGTGTGCGCGCCCAGGCTCATGAAGTTCGAGTACACCGGCATGCCGATCGCGACCGGGTTGCCGGACGCCAACGACTGCATCATCAGTTCCTTGGCGGCGGTGGTCTGGCCGGCGCCCAGCCACAGCCGGCTGTAGCCGGAGACGCGGTAGTTCGCCGCGTTGGCGATCTGCCCGGCGGTGGGCGGGGTCTGGTAGTTGTAGTAGCCCTGGAAGTAGTCCGCCTGGGTGGTGACACCCGAGTTGGTGGCCACGCTCAGGGCGTGGTCCGGGTTGGTGCCCGCGCTCGGGGCGCCGCCGGCGGCGACCGTCCGCATGTACAGGTAGAGCGGCGCGTACGGGGCGCCGACGCCACCGGTCCGGTTCGCCCAGTAGCCCATGATCGAGTGGGCGATGCTCCACGAGACGCATGAGCCGATCTGGCCCTGGTTGCCGACAGCCGGCGCATACGAGCGCAGGTCCACCGAGGCGGGCAGGACGT
Organism: Pilimelia columellifera subsp. columellifera; assembly: GCF_039532605.1. Taxonomy (NCBI): domain Bacteria; kingdom Bacillati; phylum Actinomycetota; class Actinomycetes; order Micromonosporales; family Micromonosporaceae; genus Pilimelia; species Pilimelia columellifera. Next base: position 119,584 of record NZ_BAAARY010000003.1, on the reverse strand, counting down.
TGAGCGTGCGAACCCTGGGCTTGGCGTTGATCCGACCAGGGCTCTTCACATAGCCGCCGACCTTGTGCTTGGCGACCGGGCGGGGGGCCGCCGCGGACGCCTGCGCGGCAGGCAGTACGGGGGAAAGCGTCACTACTGCGAGCAGGCCAACCAACAGCCTTGGAACTGGGCGCATCCGTGCTCCTCCGGGGGTGAGAACAGGCCATCCTCACCGCGGTGACCTGGGTGGTCGCTGCGGTGTCCTGTTCCGGCCGGGTGGTGGCCGGGACGTGAGGCTGTGATCGGCAGCGCCCCGGCGGCATGAAGGAAACTGAGTGGGAACCGTGGCCGGACCCGGCGGGGGCTGTAGGCCCTCAGCCGGACGTCAGCCGGTTGGACGACATGCGCCGTACGCCCGACTCGGCGGGCGTACGGCGCAGGCAGGCGCGCGGGGTGGGGTCAGCTGACCAGTTCAGGCGCCGCGGGGAACACCACGTGCAGCGAGGTGCCCTCGCCGGGGCGGTCGGACATCGTCAACGTGGCGTGGTGGATGTCGAGGATCTGCTTGGTGACCGTCAGACCCCGGTCCGTGCCTTCTGGGTCCTCGCCCCGGCTGATGACGCGGTGCAGGTGCTCGAACAGGTGCGGGTGCGCGCCGTCGGGGGCGTCCAGATCCTCGATCCGGACCGCCGGCCCGGACTCGGCGCCCGTCGCGACCTGGATCCGGCCGCCGTCGGGCGTGTACTTGACGGCCGCGAACAGCAGGTGGCCCAACGCCTGCTCCAGTCGGATCGGGTCGACCAGAACGGGCAGCTCCGGTCCCGACTGGTGGACGATCCAGATGCCTTTGGCGTGGGCGATCGGCCGGACCGCCTCCACCGCCCGGGTGGTGAGCCGGCTGAGGTCGAGCCGACGCATCCGGAGGGTGGCCCCGTCATCGACGCCCACGACCGCGAGCACGTCGTCGACGAGGGTACGCAGACCGACGGCGTGATCCTGGACCGCGGTCGCGGCCCGCGCGGCCACCTCGGGCTCCAACTCGCCACCGGCGGCGAGGTGGTCGAGGTAGGCGCGCACGTCGGTCAGTGGTCCGCGCAGCTGCGCGTCAACGAGCGTGACCAGCTCGTCGACCCGGCGGTCGGCCTCGGCCCGCGAGTGGCTGACCTGGTTGAACACGGCGGCGAAGTGCCGCAGCTCCAGCTGGGCGGTGACCTGCCTGGCCAGCGCCCGCAACGCCTGGAGCTGGTCGAAACTGAGCCGGTGCGGCTCGCCGTCGACCACGCACAGCGTGCCCAGGGCGAAGCCGTCACTGGTGACGAGCGGAGCGCCGGCGTAGAAACGCACGCCTGCCGGGCCGGTGACCAGGGGGTTCTCGGCGAACCGCTCGTCTCGGGTGGCGTCCGGCACGACCAGCAGGTCCTTGCCGAGGATCGCGTAGGCGCAGAAGGACAGGTCGCGCGAGGTCTCCTGGAGGTCCAGGCCGAGTCGGGCCTTGAACCACTGCCGGTCGGCGTCGATGAGGCTCACCAGGCTGACGGTGGTCCCGCAGACTTTGGAGGCCAGCGCGACGATCTGGTCGAATTCGGCCTCAGGCGGGCTGTCGAGCACGTTGAGCTGGTGGAGTCTGACGAGCCGGTCCGCCTCGTCCGCCGGCTTGGGCGGGGAGGTCCAGCTCGCCGGCGAGGTGGTCCTTGTCGCCATGGCCGCCTCCTGGCGGATCAGTCGTTCCCCGTCAGTCCCGGGAATGCTCAGCTGTCGCACGAACACCCCGCCAGCATCTGAGACTACGCCAAGTAGTTGATCCCGTACTGATAGTAGTATCAAAGCGGGCCTCCGCAGCCGGCGGGCCACGTCAGAAAGGCATGCCGATGGCGCTGATTCTCGCCGCCGACGACGACCCGTCCGCCCGAGAGATCCTCACCCGGATCCTCACCGCGGACGGGCACAAGGTGGAGACGGTCGGCGACGGCGAGACCGCGCTACGGGAAATCCGTCGGATCCGACCGGACCTCATCCTCACCGACGTCGACATGCCGCTCATCAACGGCTTCCTACTCTGCGACGAGGTCCGCCACGACGGCGAGCTGCGCCACACGCCGGTGGTCCTGGTCACCGGGGTCGTCAACCCCGGTGACCACCGCGCGGCCCAGGTCGGCGCCGACGCCGTGCTGGTCAAGCCGTTCACCCCGGCCGACCTGCTCGCCTGCGTCCACACCCACCTCACCGCCGCGCCAGCTGGACCTCAGTAGACGGTCGCAGGCGCCCGACGGGCGTCGGACGGGTCGGATACGTTAAGGGCACCCCGTCCACCCCCATCGAGGTGACCTCATGCATCCGACCTGGGCCCCTGACAGCATCGATGTAAGCCACCCCAGCGCCGCCCGCGTCTACGACTACCTGCTTGGCGGGGCGCACAACTTCGCCGCCGACCGCGCCCTCGGCGACGAGCTGACGCGACGCTCCCCCGAGATCGCCGAGACCATGCGCGCCAACCGGGTGTTCCTGCGCCGAGCGGTGCAGTTCCTCGTCGAGGCCGGCGTACGTCAGTTCGTCGACATCGGATCCGGGATCCCCACCGTCGGCAATGTCCACGAGATCGCCCAGCGGCTGGCCCCGGACACCACCGTCGTCTACATCGATGTCGACCCGGTGGCGGTCGCGCACAGCGAGGCGATCCTGGCCGGCGACCCCCGGGCCGCCGTCCTGGCCGGGGACCTGCGCGAGCCTGAGCGGATCCTGGCCGAGGTACGCCAGCTCGGCCTCATCGACTTCCACCGACCGGTGGCGGTGCTGCTGGCCGGCGTGCTGCACTTCCTGTCCGACAACGACAATCCCGGCGGGATCGTCGACGCGCTCATCGAGCCGCTGGCGACCGGCAGCTACCTGCTCATCTCGCACGCCACCTTCGATGAGCAGCCGGCCGCGCTCATCGAGGCGCAGCAGCTGTCCGCCCGCACCAGCACCCAGATCCACGCCCGCCCGTACGCCGAGGTGCGCGGCCTTTTCTCCGGGCTCCGCATGATCGAGCCCGGCGTCGTGTTCATCCCGCTGTGGCGCCCGGACCTGGAGGATGCGATCGACCGCCCAGAGCGGATCGCCGCCTACGCCGGCGTTGGCCACAAGGGCTGACGGGGGCGGCGGCCCGTCCTGGTCACAGCGTCTGCCCACCGAATGGGCGCGACGGCTGTCGGCCACCACGTACACGCCGCTGCGCCCGCCAGAGCTGCGCGGACTGCTCACCGCGCTGGCCGCCGACCTCGAAACGGCCAGGGGGTCCGCCGACGCCGAGGCATCCCTCGCAGAGTGGGGTCGGCGGGCGGGGGCCACACTCGTCGATGCCCACCTCACCGACCCCGCCGCGCTGGAGACCTCGCTGCTGGTGCTGGGCGAACGGCTGACGCCGGGCCCGCCGGCGACGGCCGCCGCCGGCGCCTTCGCGCGCGGCTTCACCACCCAGCTACGCGCCGCGACGCTACGGGAGCAGGAACGACTGGCACAGGCGATCATCAGGGCGCAGTCCGGGGTCGAACGGGCCGCCCGGCAGAGCGAGGCCCGGTTCCGGGCCATCTTCGCCGGCGCGGGGTTCGGCATCGGGATCTCCGACATGTTCGGCCGGATCATCCAGGTCAACCAGGCCTTCGCCGACCTGCTCGGCTACCCGGTCGAGGAGATGCGCGGGATGACCATCCCAGAGCTGCGTCACCCCAGCGACCCGGCGAGGATGTGGGAGGACTACCGCCGGGTGTTCTCCGGCGAGGTGGACCACATCCGGATGGAGAAGGCGTACTACCGGCGCGACGGCGACGTGGTGTGGACCGAGCTGTCGGTGTCGGTGATCCGCGATGACGCTGGCGAGCCGCAGTTCACCGTCGCCATGGTCGACGACGTCACCGAACGGCACCACCTCCAGGCCCGGCTGCGGCACCAGGCGGCGCACGATCCGCTGACCGGCCTGCCCAACCGCAGCCTCTTCACCGAGCGCCTCGCCGACGCGATCGCCAACGCCGGGCCGACCGACCGGATCGGCGTCTGCTACCTCGACCTGGACGGCTTCAAGCGGATCAACGACAGCCTCGGCCACGACGTCGGCGACGAGCTGCTGGTCGCCGTGGCGGGAAGGCTCAGCGACTGCGCCCGGGCCTTCGGCCACCTGGCTGCCCGGATGGGCGGAGACGAGTTCGTCATCCTGGTCGAGCGGTGCTCCGGCCCCGACCAGCTGGAGATCCTCGCCGAGGCCGCGCTCACCGCGCTGACCGCCCCGATCTCGCTCGGCGCCCACCGGCTCCGGGTCGGCGCGAGCATCGGCGTGGTCGAGCAGCCGGCCGCCGCCACCGAGCCCGCCGAGATCATGAAGGCCGCGGACGTCACCCTCTACCAGGCCAAGGCCGCCGGTCGCGGCCGGTGGGTGCGCTACGACCCGGCGATGGTCGCCGAGGAGTCCGCCCGGTACGCGCTGTCGGCGGACATGCCCGACGCGCTGGAGCGCGGCGAGTTCACCCTCGTCTACCAGCCGATCGTCGCCCTGCCCGGGCAGAAGCTGCTGGGGTTGGAGGCGCTGGTGCGGTGGCGGCACCCGGAGCTGGGGCTGCTGCCGCCGGACCGGTTCATCGCGTTGGCGGAGGAGACCGGATTCATCGTCCCGCTCGGCCGGCATGTGCTCCGGCAGGCGTGCCGGCAGGCGGCGGTGTCGTTCCCCGACCACGACCTTTTCGTGAGCGTCAATCTCTCGGTGGCGCAGACCCAGGAGGACTCGCTGGTCAGCGACATCGGCGAGGCGCTGGTCGCCGCCGGGCTGCCGGCCTCGCGGCTACAGCTGGAGCTGACCGAGAGCGCCTTGATGTCCCCGCACGGCGCCGGACTGCGGGCGCTGCGGACGCTGGCGGACGGCGGGGTCCGGGTCGCCATCGACGACTTCGGCACCGGATACTCGAACCTGGCCTACCTGCGCAGCCTGCCGGTGCACACGCTCAAGCTCCCGCGCCCGTTCATCGCCGGGCTGGACCAGGCCGAGCAGGGCGGGGCCCCGGCCGTCGAGGAGCAGATCGTCGACGCGCTGGTCCGCCTCGCCCACGCCATCGACCTCACCGTCACCGCCGAGGGCGTGGAGACGTACGCGCAGGCGCAGCGGCTGAGCGCCCTCGGCTGCGACACCGCGCAGGGCTGGTTCCTGGGCCCGGCGTACCCGCCTGAACAGTTGCGCCGGCTGGCCGTCGGCCAACCCGCGACCGACGCGCGATCCCGCTGAGTGTCGCGTTGTGTTTTGCGCCGTCGTGTCCGAGTTTGCCGAGGCCACTCGGGCGCCTATATGCCCAGTCTCGGGAAGCAGCCCACAAAAAAGGTTGATAGCGGGCGTTGCCCGGCGATCTGCGCGCTAGCGTGGAGAGATGCCAAAGGCCGTGTGGAACGACGTCGTCATTGCCGAGAGCGATGACATCGTGGTGTTGGAGGGCAACCGCTACTTCCCCCGCGCGTCTCTGCGCGAGGATCTGCTGCGCCCGTCGGAGAAACACACCGTGTGTCTCTGGAAAGGGCGCGCCTCGTACTACTCGCTGGAACTCGACGGCGAGCGCTGCGACGACGCGGCCGTCTACTACCCCGAGCCCAAACCCGACGCCCGCAGCGTCAAGGACCGCGTCTACTTCACCAAAGACGTGAAAATACTCGACTGAACCGGCCCCACCCGACCGTCAACGGCGGGCGACAGCGCCACGGCGCGGTCGTCCGCCCCTTTTCAGCGCATAGCGTCAAGGTGGCTCCGGAAACTCCTGACCAGGCTCTCGATCCGCGACCTGCCCTTGGCCGCCGTACCCAGCGACGGACGGCCGATGATGCCGGACCTGGTGTAGGCGCTCATTCCGTGGACCAAGAGCAGCCGGCGCTCGTCGCTGACGTGGTCGGCGTGCGTCACCGCGCTGAGAGTCCGGTGGCTGACGCTCACATGCCGGGCCAGGCGGCGTGCTCGTCGGAGCACGAGATCGAAGCTGCCGATCGGCAGGACGGCGGTCGGCCAATCGCCGCAACACGCCGCGTAGTCGGAGAGTCGCCATAGGACAACGAGTTGGCTAAGGTCGACGCCATCACAGCGGTCACCGACAGGCTTCCGCACCACGGATACGCCTCCCTCCGCACGTCTTCGTGCTGCCCGGGAGCAAATCCGAATGTCGGCCTTCCGCCGTTCTGCTGCCACACTGTCCCGCCTCGCCAACGAAGGAACGCTCGCCGATCAGATCAGCCATCATCTTCGGGCCAACCGGGTGGGCGTAGGACCGGCAGAACGTCGATCCTGGGAGGCGAGTCTCGGCGTCCTCAGCCAGGACCTGCTTGACGCCGGCCTGGCAGACGTAGAGGTGCTGGTCGAATACTCCCTCCCGCTGACGAGCAAACGGGCGGACGCGGTCCTGGCCGGTACACATCCGGTCACGGGCGGCGACTCGTACATCGTCGTCGAGCTCAAACAGTGGAGTGCTACAACCTCCTTCGACGGCTCCGACGAACTGTTCGCGGTGCCGCAGATGGCAGCGCCGCAGTTGCATCCCGGGATCCAGGTCAGCCGCTACTGTCAGTATCTGACCGACTTCGTGGGAGCCCTGGATCACGACCCTGGCGCGTTATGTGGGGTCGCCTACCTGCACAACGCCGCGGACGACCAGGTCCAGGACCTGCTGCGACTGGCGCAGACCGAGCAGAGCCGCCTGTTCACCAGCCAGCGAAGAGGACGGTTCCTCGACTTCCTCCGTGGCCTGCTGAGCCCGGCGTCGGGCGCCCGCGCGGCAGACCGGCTCCTCGACAGCGCCGTCCGGCCGAGCCGTCAGCTGCTCACCCACGCGTCCCGGGAGCTGACCGACAGGTCGCAGTTCGTTCTCCTGGACGAACAGCAGGTGGCGTACGAGCTGGTGCTCAACGCGGTGCGGCACGCGCGCGCGGCCAACCGGAAGACGGCGGTGGTGATCGAGGGCGGTCCTGGCAGCGGCAAGAGCGTCATCGCGCTGTCCGTCATGGCCGAGCTGGCCCGGCAGGGCCGGACCGTCATCCACGCCACTGGCTCACGGTCGTTCACCGAAACCCTGCGCCGCTACGCCGCGAAGGGCTCCACCCGGACGAAGAACCTGTTCAAGTACTTCAACAGCTTCATGGTCGCCGAGGCCAACGGCATTGACGTCCTCCTCTGTGATGAGGCCCACCGGGTGCGGGAGACGTCCGCGAACAGGTTCACCCGCAGGGAAGTCCGGGAGCGCAGCAGGCCGCAGCTCGACGAGTTGATGACGGCGGCCCATGTGCCCGTGTTCCTCCTCGACGAACACCAGATCGTCCGGCCCGGCGAGACCGGCAGCGCCGAGGCGATCGTGGCGTTCGCCAGGGCGACCGGCCTCGACGTCCAACAGGTACGTTTGGAAGGCCAGTTCCGATGTGGCGGGAGCCTGGAGTACGAGCGGTGGGTGCTGGGTCTGCTCGGGCTCGACGGGGCCGAGCAGTTCGTCTGGACAGGCGACGGGCTGTTCGAGCTGACCACCGCCGAAAGCCCTGTGATCATGGAAATGGAGCTGGCCCAGAGCGTTGAACAGGGATGGTCCGGACGAATCGCCGCCGGATACCGCTGGCCATGGAGCGACCCGTCGCCGGAGGGCAAGATCCCGCCAGACGTGGTGATCGGAGACTGGGCCCGCCCCTGGAACCTCAAGAGCGATCGGGCCGTCGGGGATGCGCCAGGCAGCGCGTTCTGGGCCACGGACCCGCGCGGCTTCGGACAGGTCGGATGCGTCTACACCGCCCAGGGCTTCGAGTACGACTGGTCCGGCGTCATCATCGGCCCGGACCTCGTCGCGCGCGACGGCCAGCTGGTGACGAGGCGGGAGCACTCGAAGGACCCGGCCCTGCGGAGCCGAAAGACGCTTTCGGACGACGACGCCGACCAGCTCATCCGCAACACCTACAAAGTCCTGTTGACGCGGGGGATGCGCGGCACGACCGTCCACAGCACCGATCCGGAGACCCGGGAACACCTCGCGGCGCTCATTCGTCCCGTCGTGGAGCTCGCGCGCCAGTTCGAGCCGCTGGCGCCGGGCGTCTACCGCCAGGCCCCCGGGGAGAGTCGGGCGACGCGGCCAGGCGACGCGTCGATGGCAGACCCGGGCTGACGCGTCAGCTGGTCAGCCGGGCCAGCAGCGCGTGGTGGGCCTCCCAGCCGTCGGGGAAGCGCACCGGTAGGTCCAACGGCACGGACGCCTGTGTCGGGTGGGCGTCGAGCAGCTCGGCGATCCCGGCCCGCGCGACCACCAGGCACGCCTGCCGGTGCCGGCTGGTGAGCACGCACAGCCGCCCGGCTTCCAGGTGGAACGCGGTGGCGTCCCGCCGGCCGGACAGCGGGTGCAGCACGACGGTGACGTCGAACTCGCGGCCCTGCAACCGGTTGGCGGTGTCCACGGCCACCCCGTCGAGCCGTGCGGGCAGCGCGGCCCGCACCGCGGCGGCCTGGTCCCGGTGGGCGACCCCGACGGCGATCCGCCCCGGAGTGACCGGGGCGCCGCCGGGCTCGCGTTCGCAGGAGGCGACGGCCTGCCGGTCCACGAGTCTGGTGACGAGCGCCGCGCAGACAGCGACGGCTTCGGCGTCGGTGCGCGGGGTGTGCCGGGCGGGCAGCTCGTGGTACCCCCAGCCGGTGGCGGCGGCCTGGTCGAGGACCGCGTCGAACGGGTCCGCGGCGCTGACGCCGAGGTGGAGCCGGCGGTCGTCGGGCGCGCTGCCGGCGGCGAACGGGGCGTCCGGGTAGAACGCGGCGGCGACGAGGTCGGCGGCGGACGGCGGCAGTCGCCACGACACCGGGAGCCGGTGCACCGGCAGGTCGGGGTTGTGACGCAGCAGGACGGCGACGGCCGACTGCATCGGGTCCCAGGTGAGCCCGGACCAGCGGCCGGTCTCCACGGTGGAGAACGGGTCGAGCTGGCCGGGGTCGCCGACGAACAGCGCCCGCTCGAACCGGGCGGCGACCCGCAGCAGCGCGTCCGAGCGCATCTGGTACGCCTCGTCGACGATCGCCCACGGCCAGCAGCCTTCGGCGACCGTCGCCCACTTCGCCGCGGTGCCGATGACGACCGGACGTTCCGCGAGGTCGGGGGCCTTCGCGGCGACCATGACGTTGTCGTGCCCGGCGACCCGTGGGGTCGGCCGGTAGTCGGCGGCCGACAGCCGACCGATCGGCAGCGTGGGGTCGGCGGTGGCGAGCCGGTCGACCAGATCGTCCACCTGCTCGTTGGTCTGCGCGACGATCATCACCGGGTCGGCGGCGGCCAGAGTACGGGCGGCGCGCACCACCAGTGTGGACTTGCCGGCGCCCGGGGGCGAATCGACCACCACCCCACGGCTGACGCCCCGGGCGAGGTCGCCTAGCACGGCCCCGATGACGCCCTCGGCCGCTTTGGCTGGCGACGCGTTCACCCCTGGCCTCCCACCGCAAGCGCCCCGGCCGCCGGCTCGGAGGGTGGCGCCGGCGGTCCGCCATGCGTCCAGGGCGTCTGGTCCACCGGCGGGAACGTCGCCGACGGCGCGAAAGCGTCCACCACGGTGGTGTAGACGACCCGCTCCCCCACGGCCGGGACGCTGCCCTCGGGCGCGCTGAGGCCCCGCCCCATCCCCCCGGACAGCTCCAGCAGAATGTCGGCGCCGTCGACGGAGACCACCCGGGCCTTCTGCGCCCGACGGGCCGGCGAGCCCAGCGTCGCCCCGACCGCCGGCGGGATCGGATCATCCGACCGCACCATGATCCGCGGTCGTAGGACCGGCCGCCGCCCGGAGTCGTCCACCCGGTCCGGGGCGGCCAGGGTCACTAACCCGGCGAAAGCCTCGCCGGTCAACCGGTGCTCGGCCATCACCATCGGGTCGTCGTAGGCGCGCTGCCGCTCGAACGCTGCCGCCGCCCGCTCCAGCCGGTGCAGCCGGGCGGCCGCGGCCACCGCGCTGTCGTGCCGGGGTTGCGGGGCGCCGCCGGCGTCCAGGTGGGCGGCGTAGTCGCTGAACGCGTCCCGGTCGTGGGCCCACCGCTCCGACGTGGACGCGGCCTCCGGCAACGCCCGCAGCAGATCCAACGCCTGCCACACCGACTGCCAGGTCGGCTCAAGCTGGGCGCGCAGCACGTCGGCGAGGCGCCGCTCGACGGCCGTGCGGGCCGCGTCCGTCGCCGCCCGGGAGTGGTCGGCGATGAGCGGGGCGAGGACCACGCGGTCGAAGTCGGGGTCGGTGGCCGGCCCGGCCGGCGGGCACACCGACGGGTCCTCGGTCGCGGCGGCGGCGCCCGCGCCGGTGCGGCCCTCCGGAGGGTCTATCCACGCCACCAACGACGCCAGGTGCGCGTCCTCCACCACGCTCTGCCCGGTCGCCCAGTGCGTGCCGAGGGCCTCGGTGAGGGCCACTAGCAGCGACGATCCGGGCAGCTCGGCCCGGTCGGCCAGGAACGTCAGCCAGCAGCCCAGCCGCGGGACCTGCGGCGGCGCGGGGTGCTCGCCGTCGACCCGCCGGAACCGCAGCCAACGTCCTAGTAACCGGACGAACTCCATCCCCGCCGGATTGGGGACCACCAGCTGCGGGGCGTCCAGGTATCGCTGCCGGATCTCCCGCCCCCGGTCCACCGGGATGATCTCGACGTCGCCCCGGCGGGCGTCCAGGTAGGGGAGCACGATGTCGGCCAGCTCGGCGGCGAAGGCGAGCCGCCGGGACCGGTCCCTGGGTTGGGCGACCAGCAGCAACCGCGGGGCGTCCCGGTCCTCGCCGACCAGCGCCGCCAGCGGGGCGTGCGCCTCGCCAGCCAGCGCCAACGGCACGAACACCAGCGGACGCGGGTGCAGGCGCACGTGCCGCACGGTGGCGACCGGCTGGGCGAAGCCCGACGCCGCCGCCTGCGCCCGGGCCAACGCCACGAGCACGCTCACGCCAACGCCTCAGCCCGGAGCCTGGCGGCGTGCCGCAGCAGCCGGGCCGACTCCTGCTCGTGCGGTCCCGGCTTGACCCGCCCCTCGGCCAGCGCCAACGCCGTCGCCACGTCGGCGGCGCCACCGAGGGCCTCCCGCACCGACGCGCCGAGCGCCCCGGTGCTGCCGCGCGCCTCGGTGCGGCAGTGCAGCGCCAGCTCGCACGAGGCCCGGCACTCCGGCACGTACCGCGCGCTGGTGGCGGCCAACGCCCCGGCCAGCTCGCCGGCCGGCCGAGTGGACACGCCGTCGGCGTCCAACGCCAGGTCGAACGACAGCCCTTCCGGCAGCCGATCGAGCAGGTCGGCGATCCTCGTCATCCGGGCCAGTTGCCGGCTGAGCACCGCGACCTGCCGGCGGGTGTCCAGGACGGCCACCGCCGGCTGGTTGCCGAAGTCGCGCGGGCACACCAGCAGCACGTCCGCGCTGACGTCGGCGGCCGGCCGACCCAGCTGCCGGTGCAGCTGCCGGAGCGCCAGCACGTACACGGCGGCCTGCATCGCGGCGGCGGCGACCTTGGCCTGGTCGGCACGGCCGTCGATGATCGGGAAGCTCTTGATCTCGACGACCCGCAGCTGGCCGTCGAGTCGCGCCGCGACGAGGTCCGGCTCCAGGTAGACCGGCTGGCCGGCCACCTCGACACGCAGCATCGGGTGGTCGATGACGGCCACGTCCGCACGCGACAAGGCCTGCCTGGTGCGCTCGTGCCGCTCCTCGTTGCTCAGCTGAGCTGCCTCGGACCGGCCCAGATCAAGCACCGCCGCCGGTCCTTCGGCAAGCCCGAGCCGCTCCCGCACCGCGGCGAGCAACGCCCGGTGCCCGTCGGCCTTGAGCCCGGACTCGAACGTCACGCCCCGGGAGATCGCGAACGGCGACTGACCGAACCGGGCCGGGTGGCCTACTTGCTCAGCCAGCAGGACCTTGTCGACGCCCGCGGCGTCCAGCACCGCCCGCCGGTCGCAACCAGGATTCGCGGTGAGCGCTGCGATGGTGCGGGCGTTGTGCCGGCGAGGCGCGACGGGGCCGCGCAGAGTTCGGAGCCGATCGGCGACGGGACTGGTCACGGCGGCCAGTATCGCCTGCCGGGTCGACTCCTGCCGGGCCGCCACGGCCATCAGCGCTGGACGGCGTCCTTCAACTCGGCGATGAGCGTCGGGCTGAGGCTCCCGCCGGCGCTGGTGGCGAAACGGGTCATCTCATATGCCACGGAGCCCAGATTCGCCGAGCGGTCGGCGATGACGCCGAGCACGCTGCCGGCGCTGATCGCCGTGAGCAGCAGATATCCCTCGGCCATGTCGATGATCACCCGGTTGAGCACCCCGAGCGCGTAGGCGTGGGCCACGCCACCTGCCAGGCTCGTCATACCTGACACGACCGCGGCGAGCCGCTCGGCGTTCGCCCGGTCGCTGACGGCTGACATCGCCATGAGCAGACCGTCAGCCGAGACGGCGACCGTCTCCCGTACCCCGGCGGTCTCCCGGGTGAAGTTGTCCAGCAGCCAGCTGAAGTTGGCCGCCTCCTTGCTCAGCGACGGCCGGCCGGCTGTCTGAGCGCCGCTGACCGACTGGGACATACCACTCACAGGCGTGTTCCTTCCACGGTGGACCGATGACGGACGTCGTCGGCAAGCGCCCGTTCGACGCCGGACTCGAACTGCTCCACCAGATCCCGGACGGCGTCGGCGTCGGCGCGTTGCCGCGGCACCGGCGCCCGGCCACGGACCGAGCTGGACGCCAGGTCACCGCCGCCGGCCGCGAGGGCCGCGCCGGGAACCCGCCGGTCGAGCCGCGGCAACGCGGTCGAGGCCTCAATGACCGGTGGCGGCGCCGCCGGCGTGGCGGGCGCTGTGCCGATGCCGCCCAGCGGCGCGGTGAGCGCGCTGAGTTCGCCCGCCCGCGCCGTCGGGACGTCGGCGTGATCGAAGCGCGGGCCGTGATTCTCCGTGACCAGGGCACGTCCCGCGACGCCGCCCGACGAGGGCAGCTCCGGCGGCGAGGGCATGATCATGAGCGTCGTGTCCTCCCCCGGGTGGGCCCGCGATTCGAGGGTCATCGCGGAGCTTCCGGGAAAGGCTACTTCCTCGGCGCCGACCACGTCCGCCCACGGTGACCGCTGGTGCGGAACGAACGCGCCCCATGACGGAGCGTCATGCATCACCTCACACGCGCGCTCCAGAAGGGCGGCGTCGAAGCGGTCTCCCGCCCGCGTCGGTCTCGGCCCCGACAGCGCGGCGGTGGGCGCGCCGCGACCCGACCGGACCCGGTCGGGGACGCTCACCCGCTCCGGTGTGGCATCCGTGGACAGCAGTCCGCGGGGAATCTCCACATTCACCACGGTGCCGCCGCCGGGGTTGGCGAGCAGAGCGATCCGAAGGCCGTGGCGACGGGCGAGTCGGCCGACGACGAACAGGCCCAGGGCGCCGGTGGGCGCGATGTCGAGACGTTCCCGGTGCCGCAGACGGCCGTTCTCGGTGGCGAGCTGGGTGTCGGACATGCCGATGCCGTGGTCGACGATGCGCGCCACCGCGCCGCGGGCGGTCGAGTCGGCGATCACCGACACCCTGGTGTCCGGCGGCGAGAAGACGGTGGCGTTCTCCATCAGCTCGGCGATGATGAGCACCAGGTCGTTGATGACCGCCGGGATGAGGGCGATGTCGCGCGGGATCTCCAGGTCGATCCGGTGGCCGCTCTCGATCTCGGCCAGCGCCAGCCTCGCCACGTCGACCAGCGCCAGCGGGCTGACCCGCTCGTCCGGGCTGTTCTCTCCGGAGAGCACGACCAGGCTGCTGGCGTTACGGCGGAGCCGGTTCGCGACGTGGTCCAGCTGCGACAGCTCGGCGCGCCGACGCGGGTCGCCCTCCTCGGCCTCAAGCCGCTCGATGAACGCGATCTGCCGGCCGACGAGGTTCTGGGTGCGCCGGCCGACGTGCCCGAACATCTGCGCGACGTTCCGACGCACCAGCACCTGCCGCTGGACCAGGCTCACCGCGGTCCCCCGCACCCGTTCGAACGCCCGGGCCAGGTCGCCGATCTCGTCCATCGCCTCCACGACGACCGGGTCCAAGCGCACGTCACGGCCGGTTTCCATCTCGTCGTCCGCGGCCCGGACCAGTTCATCCTGGGTGAGCCGGGCGATCCGGTCGGCTGACTCGGTGAGCAGGGTCAGCGGCCGGATGACCCGACGGGCGGTCAGCACGCTGAGCGCAGCCACCGCAAGGACCAGCAGCAACGCCGCCCCACCGACGAGGTACGCGGTGGTGAGCTGGTAGTCGCGCTCCCGGTCGACCTCGTCCTCGACATCAGAGATGATCTTCGAGCTGACGGCGCGGTCGCTGCCGCTGTGCGCGAGCAGCGCCGGCAGCAGCAGTCGCAGCGGGAACCCCGCCAGCAGCGGTCTCGGGTCGGAGCCGACGTTGGCGGAGAAGGCCGGGCCGAAGGTCTCCTGAACCCGCTTCTCCTCCTGTTTGTAGAGCACCTGCTGCTCAGAGGTCGCGAAGAGCTTGAAACGGTCCACTGACAGGTCGATGGCGGCCAGAGCGGCGAAGTACAGCGCCACCGCCCGGTCCTCCTTGGTGGCCACGATGAGGAACGCGAACGTCGCGGCGACGCAGATGCCCTCGTCAGAGCGCATCGACGCGTCCAGGGCCACCATCTGCCGCCCCTCGGGCGTCGCGCCGTCCATGCCCTCCTGAAGCCGCAGCGCGTCGATGAGCCGGGCGATGACGTCGCCGTAGGTCAAGACGACCCGATCCGGCTGGAAGTCGTCCCCGCCCGCGGCCGACGTGAGCCCGGCCAGCGCCCGCGTGCCGTCCAATGCCTGCTGGAGACCCGGCGACCGCCGTACCGTCGGAAGCTCACGCAGCCCGGCGACCCGGGTGGTGGTCAACTGCACCTGTTCCCGCAGCTGGGCGGGTTTGGCCACCCGGAACACCACGCCGAACAGCAGCAGCCGCTCCTGTTGGAGCCCCTGAATCAACTGCCCGACCTGCCGGGCCAACTGGGCCCGTTCCGCGGTGGCCGCCGCCCGATCGGCCTGTCTGACCCGATCGGCCACCACCGGAATGGCCAGACTGACCGCCGCCAGCAGCGGAAACACCACCAGCAACGCGATCTTGCCGCGAATGCGGAGCCTACTGAGAAGCAACGCCGAACGCTCCTGCCACGCATCGTCGCAGGCCGGACGCCCGTCCACACCGGTACCGCCGGTCGTGGAGCCGACGCTGTGGCCTGCAGGAAACTGTCGCCGACCTCGCCGGCGAGATGAAGTTACCGGAGCGCGCTCGGGCTGACCAGCCGCGGAGTTCCACAGGTCGCAACAAACCGGTCACATGGGAGACACCTGGCCGACCTACACGGCCAGGAACTCACCCGCCCCACGCAACGGAGTCCGGATGATATTGGACGCCAGATCCAACCGTAGCCGCACATCGGCGGGCCGCGGCTCGGCCGACTCCGCCAGCGTCGCCGACGGCAGGGCCCCGGCATCGAGGCCGTCCCGGCGGGCGACGAGAACGCCGAGATCGTACCGACTGATCGCCTCCGGGCCGGCGACGTTGACGACCCCGTGGTGATCGCCGGCTGCCAGCTCTACCAGCGCGGCGGCGACGTCACCGACGTGCGCTGGGCAGCGGATCTGGTCGGTGTACAGGGCACCCGCCAGCCTGCCGGTGATGAGGTCATGGGTGAGGCGCTCATGCTGCCCGTTGCCGTCCCCGAGCAGCAGCGACGTCCGCACGATGACCGCCTCCGGCAGCACCGCCCTGACGGCGGTCTCAGCGGCCGCCTTCGCCGCCCCGTACCGGTTGACCGGGTCCGGCAGCGCCGACTCGGCGTACTCGACGTCCCGCCCGGAGAAGACCGCGTCGCTGGAGACATGCGCGAGCCGGCATCCGACCGCGGCGACGGCGACGTTCGCCGCCCCGTCCGCCGTGGTGGCCCAGTCCTGACGTTCCCGCCCGACGGCCGTGTGCACGACCGCGTCAGGACGCAGGCGCCTCAGCAGCGCCAACACGGCGCCCCGGTCCCGGATGTCGACCCGCTCGCCACCTGACCTGGCGCTGGACACAACCTGCCACCCGGCGGCCATCGCCCGGCTGACCACATGGCCGCCGAGGTACCCGGTCGCGCCGGTGACCAGCATCCGTCCGCTCATGACCGGCCACCATACCCACAGCGCGTCCCGCGGACTGCCCGCCCGTACCCCGGAATTCGTGTGCCGGTTCGCTGACGGCGATGTGGGCGTGGCCGGGCTGGGCTGCACTCTGCGTCGGGCACCATGCGGCGACGAGAGGTTCGGTGGACGCGGATGACGGATCGACGGACGGTGCTTGCGATGGGGATGGGCGCTGCGGTCACGGCGACAACGCCGGCGGGGGCGTCCGCCGCCCGACAGACTGCGGCCACC
Organism: Pilimelia columellifera subsp. columellifera; assembly: GCF_039532605.1. Taxonomy (NCBI): domain Bacteria; kingdom Bacillati; phylum Actinomycetota; class Actinomycetes; order Micromonosporales; family Micromonosporaceae; genus Pilimelia; species Pilimelia columellifera. The sequence goes on along the minus strand of NZ_BAAARY010000003.1, from coordinate 103,244 downwards.
GCCGCATCGCCGGAGGCGGTCGCCGCGCGCGGGCCGTTGGTGATCGGACACCGGGGCGCCAGCGGCTACCGGACCGAGCACACCCTGGCCTCGTACGAGCTGGCTGCCCGGATGGGCGCGGACTTCATCGAGCCTGACCTGGTCATCACCGCCGACCGGGTCCTGGTGGCCCGGCACGAGCCGGAGATCTCCGGCACCACCGACGTGGCCACGCGCCCGGAGTTCGACAGCCGGCGCAAGACCGTGTCCCTGGACGGGGCGACGGTGACGGGCTGGTTCGTCGAGGACTTCGCCCTCGCCGAGCTGAAGACGCTGCGGGCGGTCGAGCGGCTGCCCGAGGTGCGGCAACGCAACACGCTCTACGACGGACGGTTCACCGTCCCCACCTTCGCCGAGATCCTCCACCTACGCGCCCGACTCAGCCGTGAGCTGGGACGCCAGATCGGCGTCTACCCGGAGACCAAGCACCCGACGTACTTCAAGCGGCTGGGTCTGTCACTGGAGGAACGCCTCGTTGACGACCTGCGCGCCAACGGCCTGGACCGGCGGCAGGCGCCGGTGTTCGTGCAGTCGTTCGAGGCGGCGAACCTGCGGCGGCTGCGCCACGACCTGGGCCTACGCGCCCGCACGGTGTTCCTCACCGCCGCCTCCGGCGGCCCATTCGCCGACCCCAGCGACGCGGCTGGTCGCCGACGCCCACCGCGCCGGACTGCTGGTCCACCCGTACACGTTCCGGGCCGAGAACCAGTTCCTGCCCGCCGCCCTGCGGGTCGGCGCCGACCCGTCCGCCTACGGCAAGGCCATCGACGAGCAGCTCATGTTCCTGCGCGCCGCAGTTGACGGGCTGTTCACCGACAACCCCGACGTCGCCGTCCTGGCCCGCCGACTCTTCGAGGAGCCGCGATGACCACCGCGTGGACCCGCCGCGGCCTGCTCACCGGCAACCTCGCGACTGAACCGTCCTGGATTTGATGCGCGCCTCTTTGCTTGGGAAGGCGCATGTCGTGCTGAGCAAGTACGACGGAGCCGGAACATCAGACCAAACGATTCGCAACGGACACGAAGGCACCCGCCCAGATGATCTCTGGACGGGTGCCTTCTTCTGTAGCGGGGACAGGATTTGAACCTGCGACCTCTGGGTTATGAGCCCAGCGAGCTACCGAGCTGCTCCACCCCGCGTCGGTAAGACCAGCCTATGGCACCGCCAACTCGCGGCCATCACCAGGGCGCCCCCACGCTGTCGGATGGACACCGGGCGACAACCAGGCAACACCGTTGTCCCCCGCCGCCCACACCAGCAGACTGCCGGCATGAGCAGCCCACACCCCGACCACCTGGTCCGACGCGCCACGCCGGCAGACGCGCTGACGGCGGCGCGTCTGCTGGACGCGTTCAACCGTGAATTCGACACCGCGACCCCGGGCGTCGAGGTTCTCGCCGGCAGACTGCGCTCCCTGCTCGCTGGGCAGGACCTGGTGGTCCTGCTCGGCGGCGAGCCAGCCATCGGGGTGGCGGTCGTCTCGTTCCGCCGCAATGTCTGGTACGAGGGCCCCGTCGCCCTTCTTGACGAGCTGTACGTACGCCCGGACCTGCGCGGACGCCGCTACGGCCACGCCATGCTGACCGCCACGTGCGCGTTGGCCACCGACCGCGGCGCCGAAACCCTGGAGATCAACGTTGACGGGGAGGACACCGACGCCCGCCGGTTCTACGAGGCGCACGGCTTCCGCAACACCGAGCCGGACGCCAGCGAGCCGATGTACTACTACTACCGGGATCTGACTCCCGGGTGAAGCCCCCCGGAAACGACGAAAGGCCGCCCAGACAATCGCTGGACGACCATTCGTGCTAGTAGCGGGGACAGGATTTGAACCTGCGACCTCTGGGTTATGAGCCCAGCGAGCTACCGAGCTGCTCCACCCCGCGTCGGCCCGGTAAGACTAGCGCACCCCACCCCGAACCCGCAAAACCACCCACTCCCCCCACCCTCAGGCCCGTTGACCATGACCTCCGCGCGTGAATCAACTCCGATTCATCCGCAGAAGTCATGGTCAACCAGGGCCTGGTCAGCCGCCGGTGGTCGGGGCGGGGCGGGGGGCGGCTTGGGCGGCTTTGTAGCGGGCCATGGCGGCGTCCAGGGCAGCCAGGGCGCGGCCGTAGCGGACGAAGTCGCCGGAGGCCTGGGCTGCCTTGACCTCGGCGATCGCCCGGTCCAGCTCGGCCACCGCCGTGGCCACGTCGCCGGTCGGCGCCGACGGGGCCGGCGTCGTCGGCCCTGACGGCGGCGCGGGGGTATCCGGCCCTGCGGACGGCGGTGGGGCCTGCCCCTTGCCGAGCGCGATGAGGTTCTGGATTCCCTGCTCCAGGGTGGGCGCCAGGGTGACGTACTTACCGCCGTCACCGTAGCTGAGCAGCACGCTCTGTAGCAGCGGGTACGCCTGCCGGTTGCTGGTGCTTTTGACATACACCGGCTCGACGTACAGCAGGCCGTTGTCGATCGGCAGGGCCAGCAGGTTGCCGTACTCGACCACCGCCTTGTTGTCGGCGGTGAGCTGGCTGAGCTGCCGTCTGATCTCCGGCGGGCTGATCATCTGTTGGTGGATCTGGATCGGGCCGGCGACCACCGACTCCGACGGCAGCTCGAACGTCTCCAGCACCGGCTTGCCGGCCTCGTCGTAGGAGCCGGAGATCAGCGCGGCCAGGTTCTGCCGGTTCGTCGGGCTGACCGCCGACGTCAGCTGGAAGCGGGCGCCTTTCTGCCCGGGGAGCTGGGTCAGCAGGTAGTACGGCGGCTGCTTGAGGTTGGAGTCGGGGTTGTCCGGCGCGTTGGGCACCTGCCACATGTCCGACTCGCGGAAGAACCGGATCGGGTCGGTGACGTGGAACCGGCTGATGAGGTTCCGTTGCACCTTGAACAGGTCCGCCGGGTACCGCAGATGCGCCATGAGCGCCGGTGGGATCTCCGAACGCGGCTTGATCAGTTTGCCGCCGAAGGCCGCGTTCCACGCCTTGAGCACCGGGTCGGTCTCGTCGAACTGGTACAGGGTGACGGTCCCGTCGTAGGCGTCCACAGTCGCCTTGACGGAGTTGCGGATGTAGTTGACGTTCTGCCGCTTCAGGGCCAGGGTGCTTCCCCGGCCGGTCAGCTCGTCGCGGGTGGCGGCCTCGAGGTCGACGACCTGGGCGTACGGGTAGGTCGCCGCGGTGGTGTAACCGTCGACGATCCACTGGATCCGGCCGTCGATGACCGCCGGGTACGGGTCCCCGTCGAGGGTGAGGAACGGCGCCACCTTCTGCACCCGCTCACGCGGCTCACGCACGTACAGCAACTTGGAGTTGTCGTTGACCGCGTTGGAGAGCAGGAAGTTACCCTCGCCGAGCGCGATCGAGTACAGCAGGCGCCGGCTCAGCGAGCCGACCTCGATGCCGCCGACGCCGGTGTAGGTGTAGTTGACCTGGTCGTCCTGGCCGGGCTGCTGTTCCCGCGAACTCAACGGCCGGTCGAACTCGACCTTGCGGTCGGGGTCGGTCTGACCCACGATCGCGTACGGCGGTAGCTGCTCGCCGTAGTAGACCCGCGGCTGGGCCACCTTGATCTGGTCGGTCTTCTCGGCGCACGGGTTGTCGGCCGCGGTGGTCTGCTCGCTGAGGAAGCCGGAGACGAAGAACGGCAGCCCGTTGCAGACCCGGTTGGCCGGCGCGGCGACCAGCCCGTACCCGTGGGTGTAGACGGTGTGCCGGTTCTGCCACTGCCGCTGTGCCCCGGTGAGCTGCTCGTCGGACACCTCGCGGACGCCGACGACGTAGTCCTGGGTCTGGCCGTTGATCGTGTACCGGTCGATGTCGAGTTTGGGGCCGAAGTCGTAGACGTTACGCACCTGCTGCAACGCGGTGTACGTCTCGGAGACCAGCTCCGGATCGAGCAGGCGGGCGTTCGGCACGACCGCCCGATCGGTGCCGAGCGTCGCCCGGGGAACCTGGTTGGTGGCGCTGTAGCGGGTGGAGGTGGCGGCGCCGAGCCCGTACGCGGCCCGGGTCGCCTCGATGCTGCGGCCGATGAACTCCGCTTCCTTGTTCTGCACGCTCGGTTTGACGGTAAAGAACTGCACCGCCGCCGGGTACACCCCGCCGATCGCCACCGCCGAGACGCCGAGCAGGGCCAGCGCCATACCGGGCCAGACGAGATTGCGGGCGCCCGCGAAGGAGAAAACAATGATCGCGATCGCGACGACGATCGAGATGTAGGCCAGGATCTCCTTGGCCGGCAGCAGCGCGTTGATGTCGGTGTACCCGGCGCCGAACAGGTTGGTGCCCTCGTTGTAGCCGAGCAGGAGACCGCGGCGGTCCAGGAAGTACGCGGCGGCCTTGCCCAACACGAACAGCGCCACCAGCGTCGCCAGGTGGGTACGGGCGGCGGAGGTCATCCGGTCGCCGATGCCCTGGAGCCGGACGCCCCCGTACAGGTAGTGCACCGCCAGGGCGCCCAGCAGGGACAACACGAGCGCGGTGAAGAGCAGACCGAGCAGGTACCGCCAGAAGGGATAGGCGAAGACGTAGAACCCGACGTCGACCCCGAACTCGGGGTCCTTGACGCCGAAGGGCTGACGGTTGCGGAACAGCAGCCACTGGGGCCAGTGCGCCTGCGCTGACATACCGGCGAACAGGCCGACCGCCACGGCCAGCCCGCCGATCCACTGACGCACCCGGGGCGTCATGATCATCCGGTACCGCTCGAGGGTCGCCTGTTCCTCCGAGTGCGGCCGCAGCAGGGGCCTCAGCCGGAACGCCAGGTAGAGGTTTCCGCCGACGACCAGCGCCATCGCGGCCCCGACGGCCAGGAACAGCGCGACCCGGGTGGAGAGGACCTGGCCGAAGACGCCGGTGAACCGGACCTCGTCGAACCACAACCAGTCCGTGTACGCCCGCACCGCCCAGCTGATCAGCGAAAAGATCAGGAAGCCGGCGGTACCGACGATGAACGTCGCACGACCCCGACGACTGACCCGGGGCAGCGGATTTCTTGGCGTGACCACCCGTCCACCCTACGGCGTGTCGGTCGGCGGCCGCCCGCCCGCACCCCGACGGCGGTCAACAGCCGGCGACGTCACGGCCTTCCCGGATCGCCGCGAGCGCCGCCAGCGCGTCATCGATGGTGGCCACCCGGGCGACGGTCAGACCAGGGACGGGGCTGGCCTTGGCCTCGGCGCAGTTGTCAGCCGGCGCCAGGAAGTAGCGGGCGCCGGCGGCGCGGGCCCCGACGAGTTTCTGGGGGATGCCGCCGATCGGGCCGACGTTGCCGCCGTCGTCGATGGTGCCCGTCCCGGCGATCGACTTGCCGCCGGTGAGGTCCTCGGGCCGGAGCTTGTCGATGATGCCGAGGGCGAACATGAGCCCGGCGCTGGGCCCGCCGATGTCCTCGGCGACCTTGATGGTGATCGTGAACGGCTTTGGCTGCCGCTGGCTCACCTCGACGCCGATGCGCGGTGTCTTGTCCTTGCCGTCGGCGCGGCTGGTGATGGTGGCGGTGGCTTCCTTGCCGTCCCGACGGTATCGGACGGCGAACGCGGCGCCGGCGGGCTTGTCCTGGACCGCGGCGATCAGCTGGCCCTTGTGTTCGATCGGCGTGCCGTCGATGGCGATGATGACGTCGTCGTTCCGGAGGGCTGACGCGGCCGGACTGTCCGCGACGACGTTGGCGACCACGGTCTGGGCCGGGTAGCCCAACTCCCGCAGCGCGACCGTCTCGGCGCTGGTCTGCGACTCCTTGAAGTCCTCGGCGTTCTGCTGGTCGACCTCCTTCTCGTCTCGACCGGCCGGATAGATCATTTCCCGGGGGACGACCGCCCGCGACCGGTCGAACCAGGCCCCGATGGCTGCGATGAGGTCGGTGCGGGCCTGCACGCCGACTGTCGTCAGCCGTAGCTGGCCGGCCGACTCGGACGTCGGGGCGCCGGTGACGGCGATGATGGGTTTGCCATCGTCGCCGCCGACGGTGTCCACCGTGGGTCCGGCGCCCAGGATCACGTACGGCACCGGCGCCGACAGGATGCCGGCGAGCAGGATGCCCACGAGTACCGCGCCCAGCAGAACGGTGACGCCGCGACGTTTCATGTCGTCGAGCCTATCCGCTCGATCCGGTGGTTCCGGAGCGCTGGTCGACCAGGTGCGGAGGCGGCGTACGGTGGAACGGTGACCGACTTTCCCTTCGGCTTCTCCCTTCCCGGCAGCGGAAACAATCCTGGCGGCAACCCGGGCGGTGATCCTGGCGACGCGGCGCAGCTGCACCAACTCCTCGGCCACCTCCAGCAGATGCTCGTGAGCCCCGGCGGCGGTCCGGTGAACTGGGACCTGGCCCGGCAGGTCGCGGCGGGCTCGCTCAACGCCCAGGGAGACCCAGCGGTGACTCCGGCGGACCGGCACGCCGTCGAGGAGGCGATCCGGCTCGCCGACCTGTGGCTGGAACCGGTCAGCGTGCTGCCATCCGGGGTGCGCGCCGCGGTGGCCTGGAACCGCAACGAGTGGGTCTACCGGACGCTCGACGTCTGGAAGAGGCTGTGTGATCCGTTGGCCGCGCGGATGGTCGGCGCCATGGGCGACCTGGTGCCGCCGGAGGCGCGGGCGCAGCTCGGCCCGGTGCAGGCGATGATGAGCGGCCTCGGCGGCGCGATGTTCGGTGGTCAGCTCGGCCAGGCGCTGGGGACGCTGGCGACCGAGGTGCTGTCTGCCAGCGACATCGGCCTGCCTCTGGGGCCGGCGGGCGAGGCCGCGCTGCTGCCGGTGAATATCACGGCGTACGGCGAGGGCCTGGAGTTGCCCGCCGACGAGGTCCGGATCTTTGCCGCCCTGCGGGAGGCGGCGCACCAGCGGCTCTTCGAGCATGTGCCCTGGCTGCGTGGGCATGTCGTCGCGGCTGTCGAGAGCTACGCCGCGGGCATCCGGGTGAACCGCGAGGCGATCGAGGAGGCGATGGGCCGGTTCAACCCGGCCGACCCGTCCGCGATGGAGGCGCTGCAACTCACCGGCGTCTTCACTCCGGAGGAGACGCCGCAGCAGCAGGCGGCCCTGATCCGCCTTGAGACCGCGCTGGCGCTCGTCGAGGGCTGGGTATCGCATGTGGTCGACACGGCGGCGACCGGCCGCCTGACGCAGGTCGACCGGCTCAATGAGGCGTTCCGGCGGCGCCGGGCCACCGGCGGTCCGGCGGAGCAGACCTTCGCCGCGCTGGTCGGGCTGGACCTTCGTCCGCGCCGGCTCCGGGAGGCGGCCGCGCTGTGGGCGGCCCTGACCGAGCAGCGCGGTGTCGCCGGCCGGGACGCGATCTGGGGTCACCCGGATCTGCTGCCCTCGGCTGACGACTTCGCCGACCCGGTCGGGTTCGCCAGCGCCGCCACCGACAGCCTCGACATCAGCGGCCTTGAGGCGCAGTTCGCCGCCGGGACGCGCGACGGGGCCGCCCCCGCCGCTGACACCGACGAGCCCACCAGCGGGCCTCGGGACGATCGGGACGACCCGCCCGGCGCCCGCTGAGCCGACGCGGGCCGGAACCGACGGCTGGCCGTGGTGACCCGGGCCGGGAGCGGGCGGTCAGCGGCGTGACGACTCCAACAGTTTCCGGGTGGCGTCCCAGCCTTCCAGCGCCGGGTCGAGGGCGGAGAGGTCGGCTGGGCCGCGGAGCCGCCGCCAGGCCGGCGTTGTCACCACGTCCCCGGGGCTCGGCGCGCTGGCGCGTATCCGCGCCACACTCGTGTGGTCGAGGTCGAGGTCGAGGTCGGCGTCAGGCAGCCACGGCGGAGGCGGCAGCACGCACGCCAGACCGGCGAGACCGACGCCGTCGGGGGTCGGCATGACCGCGACAGGACGGCTGGTGAGCGGCCGCAGCAGCTTGCCGACCAGCAGCCCGGGCAGGCTCGGGACGTCCGGAGCGAGCACCGCCACGGCCTGGTAGCCGGCGGCGCCGGCCGCCCGCAGGGCGTGGCCGACCGTCGCGGTGCGGATCTGGATCGCGGTCTGCGGCCAGGCGACGGCCGCCGCCAGAGCGTGGTCGGCCGGGGCGCCGACGATCGCCGAGTCGACCTGGCTGAGTCCGGCGAGGAGATCGACGATGTCCTCGGCCATGGCCAGCCGCCAGGCGGCGGGGGCTACTCCGGGCGGCGTCCAGCGGACCGGGCTCAGCAGCGCTGTGACGAGGTGGGTGGGCACGGCCGCAACCCTAGACCCGGGCCGGCTCAGTCCACGACGAACCCGGTCGCCGCCGAGATGCCCTCCAGGTAGCCGCGGGCGCGTTCGGCGCGCGGGTACCGTCCCACGAGTTCCCAGAACCGGGAGTTGTGGCTCGGCACCACCAGGTGCGCCAGCTCGTGCAGCAGGACGTAGTCAACGACCCAGTCGGGCATCTCCTGGATCCGGTGCGAGATGCGGATGGTGCGGTCTGCCGGGGTGCAGGAGCCCCACCTGCCGTTCTGGTTCCGTACCCAGCGGATGCTGACCGGCACAGCGGTGTCGGTGTGCTCGTGCAGGTACTGGCTGGTGAGCCTGCGGGCTCGGGCGGCGAGCTCGGCGTCGTCACGGCGGGCGCGCTTCTCACGGGCGGCCAGCCGGGCGAGCATGCGGTCGACCCACTCGGACTCCTCCGCGCGGGAGAACTTGTCCGGGATGAGCACCACGACGGTCTCGCCGTCGCGGTAGGCGGACACTGTTCGACGCCGGCGCTGACTGCGCCGGACTTCGACCACCGGCTTGCGGGCCCCGCTCATCGGCGGTCCGCGTGGCCCCGAACGACCCTCACGCAGGCAAGCTAACGGGTGGTGGCCAGTAACCCGCAAGGCTCGACACGCCGGAGCCGCGGAGGAAAGGGCGCTCTCGCGCCTGCCGTCCGAATTTTTCTCCGTTTGGGTCATGCTGGCCCACCTTTCCGTCGACGCCACGGCGTGTCCCGACGAAGTTCGCATATGTGGACGATAAGGACAGGCACACTCATCGTGCCGAGCTGCCAGCCGGCAGTGGACATGAAATCGCGCCAGGCTGGGTACAGGTCGGCGCGGGACGGCGGTCGTGCACCGCGATCGCACCAGCCGCCGCGCGACATCGCCGCATCCGCGCCACCGGCGCCGCGACGACCGGGCGGCGACAACACGAGGAGGACACCGTGGCCCAGACCTATGAGGGTTACTGCGTCAAGTGCAAGGAGAAGCGCACCTTCGAGGGCAACGTCGAGGTGTCCAAGACCGGCATGGAGATGGCCAAGGGCAAGTGCCCGACCTGTGGCACCACCGTGAACCGGATTTTGGGCAAGGCCAAGGCGAAGGCCTGACCCGCACGCGTCGGATCCCCGGCGGGGTCGACAGCCCCGCCGGGACCGACGACCTCCCCGCTCACCAGGCCAGGCCTGAAAGCATGAACGGCCGTACCGCGTGAACTCACCCGTCGTTATGTCAGGTAGCCGACAGTAGTCAGAGCTACCTGTGGATAACCAGCCCGATCCTGTGGATAACCGCCGCCGCAGTCGGCGGACCCTGTGGATAACTCCACCTCGCCGCGATCTCTCAGTGACAATCTGTCACCCATGACGCGTCGCCCAGTCACCCGGCCCACCCTCATTCCTGGCCTCCCCCGCCTGTGGCGGAGCCCCAGCCAGCTGCAACTGGGCATCGACACCGCCCACGCGACAGTCGTCGATCTGCCCCACCCCCAGCTCGGGCGCCTCATCAGCCTGCTCGACGGCCGCCTCAGCGAGGCGGCGATCTGCCGTGAGGGCGCCCGGTGGGGCATCCCGGCCGCCGTCGCGCTCGACCTCATCGACGCGATGGCCCGCACCGGGCTCCTCATGTCCGGCAACGCCCTGCTGCCCGGGCACGTCCCGGAACCGGCACGGCGGAGGCTGACGACCGAGGCCGCGGCGCTGGCCCTGGCCGACGGCCAGCCGAATCCGGCGAACCTCCTGCGTCGACGCGCGGCCGCCAGGATCACCGTGGTCGGCGCCGGCCGCATCGCCGGTCCGTTGCTCGCTGGTCTCGCCGAGGCCGGCATCGGCCACCTCGATCCCGCCCCGGGAAGGATCCAGCCGGACGAGGTCTTCGCCGGCCTGGTCCGCCTGGCCCACGTCGGTCGGCCCCGGCGGGACGTCATGGAGCAGCTCATCAGGAATGTCGCCCCGGAGACCGTCATCCGGCCCGTCCGAGCCGGCGAGGCGCCGCTGGTCATCCATCTCGGGCTGGACAGCCCACCGGAGCTGGTCGCGCTCGGCCACCGCCGCCACCGCCGAGCGCACCTGACAGTGACCGGCCGGGACGCCACGATCGTCGTCGGACCGCTGTTGCCGCCGGCCGGGCGTCCCTGCCTCAACTGCCTGGAACTCCACCGGTATGACCGTGACCCGCACTGGCCGCAGCTCACGGACCAGCTAAGCGGGCACACCGGCGAGGCAGCGAACGCCGCCACGGTGCTGGCCGCCGCCGCCCAGGCCGTCGAAACGGTGACCAGCTTCATCGACCGACGCGCCAACCACGCCTTCGGCGAGAGCATCGAGATCGGACGTGGGCCAGGACATCGACGACGCTGGACGGCGCACCCGCGGTGCGGCTGCGCCGAACGTATCGCTGATCACCGACGCCGGGGCGGTCAGCAACCGCCGACGTCGGTCACAATCAAACAATGAGCGAGATCCCCCGCCGGGCCGTCGTCCGTTCCGCAAAGCTCGCCGCGCTCCCGCTCGGCTTCGCAGGGCGAGCCGCGCTGGGGCTCGGCAAGCGCGTCACCGGCATGGCCTCCGAGGTCGTCTCGGCGGAGATGCAGCAACGCACCGCGGAGCAGCTTTTCAGCGTCCTGGGCCAGCTCAAGGGCGGGGCCATGAAGTTCGGTCAGGGGCTGAGCGTCTTCGAGGCGGCGCTGCCAGAGGAACTCGCGGGGCCCTACCGGCAGGCGCTGACCAAGCTCCAGGAAGCGGCGCCGCCGCTGCCCGCCGCCAGCGTGCACAAGGTGCTCATCGCCGAGTTGGGCCGCGACTGGCGCACGAACTTCCGTGCGTTCTCCGACGCCCCGGCGGCCGCGGCCAGCATCGGACAGGTGCACCGGGCGGTCTGGCACGACGGGACCGACGTCGCCGTCAAGGTCCAGTACCCCGGCGCCGGGGACGCGCTGGTCTCCGACCTCAACCAGCTCGCCCGGCTCAGCAGCCTGTTCCGGGTCATCCAGCCCGGCATCGACGTCAAGCCGTTGGTGTCGGAACTCCGGGCCCGGATCACCGAGGAGTTGGACTACGAGCTGGAGGCGGCCGCCCAGCGTGGCTTCGGCGCCGCCTACGCCGACGACGACGAGATCTACGTGCCACCGGTGTTGGCCAGCGCCCCTCGGGTCCTGGTCACCGGCTGGGTAGATGGAACGCCGCTGTCACAGATCATCGCCGCGGGCGCTCCGCCGGAGCGGGACCACGCCGGTCGGCTACTCGCCACCCTGCACTTCTCGGCCCCGCAGCGGGCCCGTCTGCTACATGCCGACCCGCACCCCGGCAACTACCGGATTCTGGCCGACGGGCGCCTCGGCGTGCTCGACTTCGGCGCCGTCGCCCGACTCCCGGACGGGCTGCCGGCGCCGATCGGCCGGCTGGTGCGCCTCGCGCTCGCCGGCGACGCCGACGGTGTCCGCGACGGCCTCAGCGGCGAGGGCTTCCTCAGCGCCGACGATGTGCCGGCCGACGCCCTCCTGGATTTCCTGCTGCCGATGCTGGAACCGTTCGCCGTCGACGAGTTCCACTTCACCCGGGCCTGGCTCCGCGCCGAGGCGGCGCGGCTGGGCAGCCCCAAGAGCCCGGCGTACCTGCTCAGCCGCAAGCTCAACCTGCCGCCGGCGTACATGCTCATCCACCGGGTGACGCTCGGCTCGATCGGGGTGCTGTGCCAGTTGGAGGCACGGGCCCCGTTCCGGGACGTGCTGCTGCGCTGGCTGCCCGGCTTCGCCGAGGACTGACAGCGGCCGGCCGCTGTGGCGGCTCCAGTACGAACGCCCGTACGCGATGCGTACGGGCGTTGGGGTCAGCGGGGCCGAGCCCCGGATCGGTCAGTGGCTGGGGCCGGCCCACCGGCTCGGGCCGGCCCAGCAGACGACCATTCCTTTCATGAACATGGTTTTTCACCTCTGAGGGGTACAGCGAAACGACCTGTCGTTGGCGTGCTGCGCGTGTGGTGCGAGCGGCCAGGCGGCTGCCTGAGCGGCTCCGGTGAGGCTCAACGGGCGCACGGCGCGCCCTGGGCGTGGCGGTCGGCCACCCCCAGGGGCGCGGATCGTGCTGGCCCAGCCGTGGCGTCGTTGTCAGAGCCCGAGCTGGCGGGCCGCCTCCCGGCGGCGCGCCTGCATGGCGATGGTCAACGCGGACTGCGGCGCCTCAGTTGTCGTCTCCACAACGGACTGAGGCATGAGCCTTCGGGCCCTCGCGAGCGCTTGGTGAATTAAGTGGACGCCAGTCGCGGATGAGAGCTTCATCAGGGTGGTTCCTTTCCATAGCTTCGGACGAATCGGGCTGTTGCTGGAGGCGCCGCGGGTCAGGCTGCGACGGGCTGCCTGGTCGGCAGGCCCTGGGCGGTGAGCCGGGTCTGGACCTCGACGGTGAGGACGGCGTCCCGGGCCAGGTCGGCCTTCCGGGGCCGGCCCCGGGGCCGCTTGCGGGCGATGACCGCGCCGCGCTCGAAGATCTCGCCACCCCAGACGCCCCACGGCTCAGCCCGCTCCACGGCGCCGGCGAGGCACTCGCGCTGCAACGGGCAGTCGCCACACAGGGCCTTGGCGAGCTCAAGTTCGGCTGGGGCATCGGAGAACCACAGGTCCGGGTCGAACTTGCGGCAGGGCAGGTCGGACAAGGTCGGCGCCCGCTCGGGGACTATTGCCAACGTCGACATGCTGTTGATCACCTCTTCTTCGATCGGGTTGCTTGACGGACTGACGAGTGTGTTGATCACGGTCGTTTCGCCTTGGGTAGCGGGGCAAAATGAGAAAGGCCGCGGATCCCGGTTACGGGGTCCGCGGCCTCAAGGTGAGCCGGAGGTCTGAAGTGACTCAGACCGGCCTTCCTCGAGGTGGGACACCGCTGACGAGATCGTTGTCAGCGCGCATGGCGCCGACGAATCCGTTGCCGGAAACCTTGTGGCCCTGGGTCAGAGCCGCCTTCAGACCGGCAGCCGGCGTGGCAGCGGTCGTGAAGACAGTGCTGGGAAGCGTGGTGTACGCCGGCCGCGCTTCGCGGACGTGAACGGCGAGCGCCGGACGCCAGACAGCGATCAGCGCCTCCGCCGGGGACGGAACGCGACGCTCGATCGTCATGTTGATCACCATGGGAAGCACCTCCTGTCTGGTCTCCGGGCGGACCGTCTCCGGTCGCGCCGCCTGCTTTGCGTTACGAATGATTCTGTGGCTATCGCCGCTGTCTGGCAACCGACTGTCGGGTACCTGACAGCTTCGTCACCGCCCTGTGACCTGCGAAAACACCGCGAGCGCACAGGTGCGCCCCCGAAGGTTAGGACGTGACGCCGGGGCTAGGCAAACTAATTTCCGCGGTCTTCTGGGGCGACTTCTCCACCGGAGGTGAGCGCGAGCACCGCGGAGCCGTACATCTGCGCCTTGCGGGGGCCGATGCCCGCGATCGCCAACAGGTCCGACTCGGCAGTCGGTCGCCGCTCGGCCAGCGCCGTCACCGTCGCGTCGGTGAACACCACATACGCCGGCACGCCCTGTGCGGCGGCCGTGTCCGCGCGCCACCGGACGATCCGTTCCAGCAGATCCTCGTCCAAGTCCGAGGGGCAGTCCTGGCAGCGTCCGAGCTTACGGTCGGCCCCGGCCAGCAGCGTGGCCCCGCAGATCCGGCAGGTGGCCACCCGCACCTGGGCCCGCTCCACCCGACCAGCCGCCCTACCGGTCCGGCGCGGTCCGCTGGCGCCGGCGGCGGGGCGGTCCCCGTCGAACTGCGGCAGGAACCGGCAGGGCCGGCGGGACCGGCCGCCGGGGGCGCGGGAGAGCGCGTACGAGAGCCACAGCCAATGCCGGGCGCGGGTGATCCCCACGTACAGCAGACGCCGTTCCTCCTCCACAGACGCCGGGGTCTTGGCGTAGACCGTCGGCAGGGCGCCGTCGGCGAGCCCGACGAGGAAGACGGCGTCCCACTCCAGGCCCTTGGCGGCGTGCAGCGAGGCCAGGGTCACGCCCTCGACCGTCGGGGCGTGCTGAGCGGACGCCCGTCTGGCCAGCTCCTCGCAGAAGGCGACCATTCCGCCGGCCGGCGGCGTGGCGGCCTGTTCCTGGGCGAGGGTGACCAATGCCGCCAGCGCCTCCCACCGTTCCCGGGCCGCGCCGCCGGGCGGTGGGGCGGCCGGCTGCCAACCCGTCGCCGACAGCGCCTCGGCCACCGCGTCGACCAGCGGCCGGTCCGGGTCCGCCGACCGGGCGGCCGACCGGAGCGCGATCATCGCGTGGCGGACCTCAGGACGGTCGAAGAACCGTTCGGCCCCGCGCACCACGTACGGAACTCCGGCGTCGGCGAGCGCCTCCTCGTACGCCGGCGACTGGGCGTTGGCCCGGAACAGCACCGCGATCTCGCTGGCCGTCGTGCCGCCGGCGATCAGCTCAGCGCAGCGCCGCGCGACGGCGACGGCCTCGGCCGGCTCGTCCGGGAAGATGCGCCACTGCGGGTCCGGGCCGGGCGGGCGCTGGCCCTCAAGCGCCAGCCGCAGCCGCGCCTCGCTGCCGCGGGCCTGTTCGATGACGGCGTTCGCCAGGCCGACGACCTGCGGGGTGGAGCGGTAGTCGCGCACCAGACGGACCACTGTCGCGCCCGGGTGGGCACGCCGAAAGTCGGTCAGGTACGTCGACGTCGCGCCGGTGAACGAGTAGATCGTCTGGCTGGCGTCGCCGACGACGGTGAGGTCATCGCCCCCGCCGAGCCACGCCTGGAGCAGTCGTTGCTGGAGCGGGTTGACGTCCTGGTACTCGTCCACGACGAAGTGCCGGTACTGGGCGCGCACCTGGGCGGCGACGTCCGGGTGCTCCTCGATCCCCCAGACCGCGGCGCGCAACACGTCCTCGAAGTCGATGACGCCCTGGGCGCGTTTGAGCCGCTCGTAGGCGGCGAAGACCTCAGCGACACGAGCGGCGTCCAGGGGGGTCTCCCGGGCGTGCCGCGCCGCGGCGACCGGATACTCGGCGGGCTCCACCAGCGAAGACTTCGCCCACTCGATCTCGCTGGCCAGGTCCCGGGCGATGGTGCGGTCGGCGCGCGTCCCGCACTTCGCGGCAGCCAGACCGACCAGTTTGATCTTGCTATCGATCAGTTCGGGGACCGCCCGGCCCGACAGCAGCCGGGGAGCGAAGTAGCGCACCTGGCGCAGCGCCGCCGCGTGGAACGTCCGAGCCTGCACCCCGCCGACGCCCAACTCGTCGAGGCGGGAGCGCATCTCTGCGGCTGCCCGGGCGGTGAAGGTGACGGCGAGGACGTGTCGTGCCGCGATCTGGCCGCTGAGCACGCGGTAGGCGATCCGCGACGTGATCGCCCTGGTCTTTCCGGTGCCGGCGCCCGCCAGGACGCAGACCGGGCCGGCCGGGGCGGTCACCGCCGCCCGCTGCTGGGGGTCGAGGCCGGCGAGCACCCGGGGCACGGCGCTCCCGGCTGCGTTGTCAGTCACAGCTGGAATCATCGCAGCCGCCCGCGACGTTGCCGCTGGGGCAGCCCCCGAGACCTAAGGACGACCTCATGCTGACGATGTACTCCACCCCCTGGTGCGGCTACTGTCACCGGCTCAAGTCGCAGCTCGACCGGGCCGGCATCGCGCACGAGGTCATCGACATCGAGCAGGACCCGGAGGCCGCGCGGTACGTGATGAGCGTCAACGGCGGCAACCAGACGGTGCCCACGGTACGCATCCTGCCCGTTGTCGGCGGCGACGAGATCGTCCTGACCAACCCGTCGATCATCGAGGTCAGGGCGGCGCTGGCCGGGACGTGAGCTCAGAACGTCTTGGCCACCACCTGGCGACGGCGTTGCTTCGGCAGTTCAGGTAGGTCCGGCAGATCGGGCAGATCGGGTAGCGCCGCCGGGGGCGGCGCGCTGAAGCCGCGGCCCCGCCACAGGTAGCAGCCGGCGGCGAACACCACGACGGCGACGGTGGCGAACAGCAGCCGGTAGTCGACGAACGACACCAGCAACGCGCCCAGCCCGATGGACAACGCGTTCGGGGCGCTGAGCAGCGCGTCGCACGCCGCCGACACCCGGCCCAGCATCGGCGCCGGGGTGCGGCGTTGGACCAGCGTGGTGACCCCCACCAGCATGAGCGGGATGCCCGCGCCGCAGACGATCACCGCGACCAGTCCCACGCTCAGCGAGGGCGCGGCCATCGCCAAAATCGCCGGGGCGAACAGCAGCAGGCCGACGGCGGCGGCGCCGATCTCACCGAGCCGGGACACCAGCTGCGGCGAGGCCAGGCCGCCGAGCAGCCCCCCGATGCCCTGGACCGACAGCAGCACGCCGACGAACGCCGGCCCGCGTCCGAGGCCCTGGTCGACGTAGGCGAACGTCAGCGACTCGCACAGCCCGAGGATGAGCATCGCCGACCCGACGCCGAGCACCACCCGACGCAGCGCCGGCTCGCCGATAAGATGCCGCACCCCCACCTTGGCCTCCTGCCACATCGGAGCAGCGCGTGCCGCCGGGGGCGGCGGCGGCGCCGGCATCGCCGTCACCGCGGCGGCGGCGAGTAGAAATCCCGATGACGCGACCAGCGCCAGCGCCCAGCCGCCGATCGCGGTGAACAGCAGCGCGCCGGCCAGCGGGCCGCCGAGCCGGACCCCCTGCCGGACGGTCTGGAGCACCCCGTTGGCGTCGGCCAGCAGCGCCGCCGGGACTATCTCCTGGAGCAGCGCGGTGAGGGTGGCGTTGACGGCGATCGCCGACAGTCCGTAGAGGACGGCGACGGTGTAGATGAGCGGCAGGTCGTCGCGGTGGTCGACGAACAGCAACGGGATGAGGGTGGCCGCGGCGGCGATGTTGACGGCCGCGAAGAACGGGCGGCGTGGGAAGCGGTCCACCACCCAGCCGATAAGCGGGGCGGCGATGGTGGGGGCGACGATGGCGAAGATCGCCGCGCCGGCCAGGCCGTCCGACCCGGTCAGGTCCTTGACCCAGATGGCCAGCGCGATGAGCAGAATGGATTCGCCGACGATGCTGGCGAAGAGACCGGCGAAGAGCAGGCGGAAGTCGGGGCGGCGTAGCACGGCACGCATGAGGGGGACTCCGGTCAACAGGGGTGGGTGGTGGTCAGGAGTCGGTCGGCGGGACCGGCACACCCCAGGCGACGAAACGGACCGGACGGGCGCCTGGGGGACGGCTGGCCGAGTCGGCGACCCGGTCCGCGTAGCGCATGAGCAACGGGTAGAGCTCCTCGGCCAGCTCGGCCAGCTCCGGGGCGGTGAGCCAGCCGATGGTCTGGTCGACGAATCCGGCGTCGCGCCACTCGGCCGGTTCGTCGCGGCGGGTCTGCTGCCACCGCCGTAGTTGGTCGAACTCCCGGGTGAACAACACCTCGGTGGCGGCGTCACCCGCCCGGGAGAGCGCGACGGACTCGTCCGGTCCGCCCCAGGCCCGCCCGCGGAACACCGCCCGCCAGGGCCGACGCCGGCCGACGCCGCCGTCGGCTTCCTCCACATAGCCGTACCGGGCGAGCTGACGCAGGTGCCAGGAGCAGTTCGCCGGGCTCTGGCCCACCCGGTCGGACAGCTCGGTGGCGGTGGCCGGACCGCTGAGGAACAGCTCGTCGAGCAGACGCAGCCTGATCGGGTGGGCGATCGCCCGTAACTCCTGGGGGTCCCGCACCTCGCGGACTTCTAAATCGTTCACTCTCTGGACGCCGGTCACGCCATCAGCGTAGTCTCGAAAGGGTTCTTTCAAAAGAGTTCTTTCCAGAAAAGAAGCCCGGTCGCGACGACCACGCACCGTCGAGAGGAGGTCACCTTAGTGTCCCGAGTAGCAAGCCCTGTCATCAGGCGACGGCGCCTCGGCGTCGAGCTCCGGCGCCTCCGCGAAAGCTCCGGCCTCACCGGCGACCAGGTCGTGGAGATGATCGGGTGGGCGTCCTCGTCCAAAGTGTCCCGGATCGAGAACGGCCGGAGCCGGGCCGACCTCGGCGACGTCCTGGACCTGCTCGATCTCTACGGCGCCACCGACGAACAGCGCGAACAGCTCGTCGCCATCGCCCGCGACGCCGGCAACAGCCGCGGGTGGCTCCGGGCCTACCCGGCGATGACGCCCCAGCAACGCACCTACGCCGAGCTTGAGGTCGGCTGCTCGATGATCCGCGAGTACGCCCAGCAGATCCTGCCCGGCCTCCTCCAGACGCCCGGGTACGCCCGCTGTCGGATCCTCGGCAGCGGCGACTCCCGCACCGACGACCTCGACAGCGAAGTCGCCGCCCGCACCGCCCGCACCCACCTGCTGCGACCGGAGAACGACCCGCCGCGGTACGAGGCCATCCTCGAAGAAACCGCCTTCACCGGGCGGGTGGCGCCGCCCGACGTCATCGCCAGCCAACTCCAGCACCTGCACCAACTGACCGAGATGCCGCATGTCACGCTCCGGGTGCTCCCGCCCGACGCGGTCATCGGCGAGTGGTACATCCCCGCCACGTCGTTCTCGGTCTACCAGTTCACCGATCCGGACGACCCCGGAACGGTGGCCGTCGAAGCGCTCGCCCGGGACCACGTGCTCAGCGACGGCAGCAGCCTGGAGGAGTACCTGCGCGCCTTCAGCTGGCTCCGCGAGGCCGCCCGCGGACCCGAGGAGACGCGTGACTGGCTCGCCGACGCCGCCGCGGCGATCCGCAGCCGACAACCCGCACCAACCACCGACTCGTCGTCCCGTCGGGACGACGACCACGCCGGCCCGCCGGCGATCCCCCCGGCGCAACGCGGGCCGGTAACGGCCCACGCGGCGCCTTGCGGGTGACGGTCTCACCGCCGTGACCAGCAACACCCTCCCCATCACCACACAGGAGTTACGCATGACCACGCCCGACTTCACCGCCGCGCTGCCCACCGCCGCCTGGCGCACCAGCAGCTACAGCGCCGCCACGAACTGCGTCGAGGTGGCGACCTTCGCCGATTCCGGCGCGGCGGTCCGTGACAGTAAGAACCGTGCCGGCGACGTGCTCCAGTTCAATGCCGACGCCTGGCAGGGTTTCCTCGCCGGAGTCAAGGCCGGCGAGTTCGACCGCGCCTGACCCGTCCTAGCAGAAGGCGTTGTGGGGGTGGCCCCGTCGGGCCGCCCCCACAACGCGTCCCGGATCAGCCCGACGCCAGCCAGGCGTCGATCAACCAGGTTGAGATCGAGGCGTTGTCGGTGACCGCGATCGGCAGGCCGTCGTCGGTGAGCAGCGCGCCGCCGGCGCGCAAACCCGCCACCTCCGCCCGGGTGAACCACCGGGCCCGGGCGATCTCGGCCGGCTCCAACGTCAACAGGACCCCAGGATCCGCCCGGGCGGTGAAGCCCAACATCAACGAAGCCGGGAACGGCCACGGCTGACTGGCCACGTACGCGATCTCGTCCACCGCCGCGCCGACCTCCTCGGCCACCTCACGGGCCACCGCGGACTCGGCCGACTCCCCCGGTTCGACGAACCCCGCCAGACAGGAGAACCGCTGCACCGGGGCCTCGTGCCAGCTCGTGCCCACCGCGAGCAGGCAGCGCCCCAACGGGCCGGCGGCCCCGTCGTGGACCAGGACGATGACGGCCGGGTCGGTACGCGGCCACTCCTGACCGCCCACGCCGCCCCGCCGTGCCCAGCCGCCCTCGGCCGGCTCGGTGGGCTCTCCCACGGACGCGGAAAACCGGTGCCGGGCATGCCAGAACGCCAGCGCCGCAGCCGTGGCCATCAGGTCAGCGTCACGCGCCGGCAGCCGGTCGGCGACCTCGCGCAGCGTCGCCGACCGGGCGCCGGCCAGCTCAGCCCCGTCCGCGCCGTGCTTGGGCAACACGGCGTCGACGCCGAAGTATGGGTTGCCGTCGGCGTCCACGCCGAGGAAGAAGCGCTCCGCTCCGGCGTCGACCTGATCCGGCGGGAACAGGACCAACTCGTCGCGTGAGGTGACCAGGGAGGCCCCGCCGGCGCCGGTGTCGACGATCACCACCTGGCTGCGCTGCCAGGCGGCGGCCAGCCACTGGGGATCCTGGCGGCGGTGCGCGGCCCGGTCGATCGCCGCGCGACTCAGCGCCGGCTCAGTGATCACGGCTGGTCCCGCTCCACCGGCACGAGGGCCGCCAGCGGTCCGGCGACCGCCGCCGCGTCCCCCAACAGCACCGGCAGCGCCCGCAACGGCGACAGATACCTGGCCGCCGCCTCGGCGACCTGGTCCGGGGTGACCGCCGCCACCGCTTCGGCGTACCCGGCCAGATCCGGCAGCCGCAGCCCGAAGCTGGCGTAGGCGCTCACCAGGCTGGCCAGCCCGGCCTGGGTGGCGATGCCGATCCGCAGCGAGCCCAGGGCGTACTGGCGGGCCTGTTCAAGCTCGGCGCCGGCCGGCGGAACCGCCGACAACCGTCCCAGCTCGTAGAAGGTCTCCAGCAGCGCCGGCGCCGTCACGTCGGTGGCGACCTCCGCAGCGACCACCAATGTCGAGCCGGCGGCGTTGTGCTCGATGTAGGAGTTCGGGCCGTACGTGTAGCCCTTGTCCTCGCGGATGTTCTCCACCCACCGGGAGGAGAAGTAGCCGCCGAAGACCAGATTCGCCAGCTGCAGAGCTGGATAGTCCGGGTGCGAACGGCCCACCGCGGGCAGCGCCAACCGCATCGACGACTGCACCGCACCGGGCCGGTCCACCAACAACAGCGGCTGCGGGGCCACCGCCGGGACCCCCGGCGTGGACCGGACCGACGCCTCGTTGACCCAGCCGCCCAGCGCCGCCTCGACCTGGTCCAGCGCCTTCTCCGGACGCACATCGCCGACGACCGTCAAGATTGCGCCGGCCGGAGCGACCCGGTCGGCGTGCAGCTTCCGCAGGTGACCGGCGCCCACCGCGCGCACCTGGTCGACTCCCGGCGTCTGCTCGGCGTACGGGTGGCTGCCGTACCGCCGACGCAGCAGCGCGACCCGCGCCAGGTGCGACGGCTGACTCAACGCCACCTCGATGTGATCGGCCAGGCGCTCGCGCTCGGCCGCGACCTCGTCGGCCGGGTACGTCGCGTCGCTGAGGATCTCGGCCAGGATGTCCAGCACCGTCGGCAGCCCGGACGCCAGGCAGTTGCCGGAGACCGAGAGCCAGTCCGGGTCGGTGTCCGATCCCAGGCCGCCGCCCACCGTCTGCAGGTCCGCGGCGATGTCCATGGCGGAGCGGCCGGACGTGCCGCTGAACAGCGCCTGGGCCAACGTCAACGACCGGGCCAGCGGGGCCCGGGCGAAGGGCATCCGCAGCCGCAGCTCGACCAGCGGCACCGCCGGCCGGCGCACCGCGATGACGGTGAGGCCATTGGGGAGCGTGCGCTCGGCCCACGGCGGCAGCTTCAACCGGCGGGCCGGACCGAGGGCCGGCAGCTCCAACGCGCGGGCCGGCCCGGGGGCCGGCAGCGTCGCGGCGCTCATCGGGCGCCTCCCGCGACGACCTCGACGATGGCCCGACGACCCGGACGCAACGTCGCGGCGGCGCCGCGCACCTGGTCGGCCGTCACCGAGCCGAGCAGCCTCGGCAGCTCGTTGAGCAGTCCCGGAGCGCCGCGTTGCAGCTCCCAGACCGCCATTCGCAGGGACCGTTGCAGCACCGAGTCACACTCCCGTAGCAGGTGGGCGGCGAGCCTGGCCTGGACCCGGGCCAGCTCACCGTCGGCCAGTCCGTCGGTGGCCAGCCGGTCCAGCTCCTCGTCGACGGTCGTGAGGACGCCGTCGACCTTGCCGCCCGGTGGCAGGTGGGCCTGCAACAACATCGCCGTGGGCTCCCGGACGTCGAAGGCGTCGCCCATGAAACCGAGGTAGCCGCTGATGCCTGTCGCGGTCCGGTCGGTGTGGACCAGGCGCCGCACCAGGCGGGAGGCGTCCCCGTCGGTGAGCACCTCGGCGAGCACCACGAACGGCAGGTACCCGGTGAGGTCCCGGACCGGGTCCGGGACCTGCCAGCCGGCCGCTACCGCCGGCAACGGCGCCAACGGGTCGGTGTAGGACGCGCGGCGCTCGTCGGACAGGTCCGGCTCGGCGAAGTCGGGCCTGGTCGGAGCGGGGCGGGGCGGCACGTCGCCGAAGTGGCGCTCGATGAGCCGGGTGGCCTCGGCCACGTCGAGATCGCCGCAGACGCTGAGGACCGCGTTGCCGCAGGCGTAGTACCGGTCGAAGAAGTCAGCCGCGTCGGTGACCGTGGCGGCTTCGAGGTCGTCGAAGGAGCCGTAGCCGTCGTGGGCGTTCGGGAACGTGTCGAACATGACCGGTGGCAGCTTCAACCAGGGGAAACCGCCGTACGGCTGGTTCAGCACGTTGACCCGGATCTCCTCCTTGACCACGTCGACCTGGTTGCGCAGGTTCTCCTCGGTGAGGGCCGGGCCGCGCATCCGGTCGGCCTCCAGGAACAGGGCGCGTTCGACGGCGTTGGCGGGCAGGATCTCGAAGTAGTCGGTGTAGTCCAGATGGGTCGAGCCGTTGAAACTGCCGCCGGCGCCTTGCACATGCCGGAAATGGGCGAGTTTCTCCAAGTTCGCCGAGCCCTGGAACATGAGATGTTCGAACAAGTGGGCGAAACCGGTCCGGCCCTGCGGCTCGGAGCGGATGCCGACATCGTAGACGACAGCCACGCCCACCACGGGCGCGCTGCGGTCCGGGGACAGGACGACCCGCAGGCCGTTGTCCAGGGTGAACCGCTCGACCGGGTAGGCGGTAGCGGGAATGACAGGCTTTCTTGTACGGGCGGGCACGGCTCGACCCTAGCGTGAGCGCGCTGACTGGGACACTGACGCCGCGCAACGCGACAGGGAGGCCCGGCGATGACGACGACATGGTGGCTGACCGAGGCTGACCTGCCTCTCGGCCGATCCGGGGTGCGGCTGTCGGTGGAGGTCGTCGAGACGCTCCACGACGAACGGAGCCGGTTCGGCCACATTCAGGTGCTCGACACCGTCTTCCACGGCCGGATGCTCGTCATCGACGGCATCATCCAGACCACCGAGCGGGACGAGTTCGTCTACCACGAGACGCTGGTGCTGCCGGCCGCGCTCCGACACGGGGCGCCCACCAGCGCCCTCATCATCGGCGGCGGCGACGGCGGGGCGCTGCGGCAGGCGCTGCGGCTGCGCAGCCTGACCCGGGCCGTCCAGGTGGAGATCGACGACACGGTGACCCGGGTGTGCCGGCAGCACCTGCCCTCGGTGTCAGGCGGGGCGTTCGACGACCCCCGCGCCGAGCTGGTCTTCGCCGACGGGGCGCGGCTGCTCGCCGAGACGTCCGAGCGGTTCGATCTCATCGTGCTGGACCTCACCGACCCGACCCCGGGCGGCCCGGCCGAGCCGCTGTTCGCGGCCGACTTCCTACGGGTGGCCCGGGCGGCGCTGAACCCGGGCGGGGTGCTGGCGATGCAGTGCGGGTCGGTCACCGTCCAGCCCGCGGAGGTCGCCGGCCAGCTACGGCGCGGCCGTGCGGTGTTCACCCACGTTGACCTGCACACGGCCGTCGTCCCGGGATATCAACTGAGCACGTTCGGTTTTCTCGTTGCCGGCGACCGGCCCCGCCCCGCGGCCGACAGCGCGACCTTCGCCAGACGCTGGGGAAACGTCGCCGGAGCATGCGAGTATGTCTCGCCGGAGATGTATGCCGCCTCCCTGGCGGCGCCGCCGTACCTTCGCAGGGTGCTGGGGATCTGACGAACGCATCTGACAGGGGGCCACGAGTGAGCCAACGGACAACCCGGCGCGGCCCGGTTCGGGTGACGCTGGTCGGCGCGGCGGCGGCGGCCTTCATGGTCAGCGGCTCGGCCTGCTCGATCGGCGGCGAGGACGAGTCGATCTACTGCGTCGACGGCAACCTGCAGGTCGTCTCCGACGACTGGTGCGACGACGACGGCGACGGCGGCTCCGGCAACGGCTTCTTCCTGTGGAAGAACAAGGGCAAGCACAAGTACAAGCCCGGGTCTAAGGTCGCCGGCGGCCAGCTCATCCGCACCGACGACCGCAACGGACGGATCGCCGCCGGGCTGGCGGCCAGCGGCCGGGTCAAGTCCGGCACGGTCACCCGGGGCGGCTTCGGCGGCAAGTCCGGCTCGGGCAGCTCCGGGAGCTGAGGTGCGTCGTATTCCGCACGGCACGGTCCGCCCGGGCTGGGAGAGCCTGGTCCGCGCCGACGGCCTGGTCTTCCTCGACACGACGCTGCCCGACGGCGCC
Organism: Pilimelia columellifera subsp. columellifera; assembly: GCF_039532605.1. Lineage (NCBI taxonomy): Bacteria > Bacillati > Actinomycetota > Actinomycetes > Micromonosporales > Micromonosporaceae > Pilimelia > Pilimelia columellifera. Next base: position 78,874 of record NZ_BAAARY010000003.1, on the reverse strand, counting down.
ATCACCAAGTACTGGCGCGAGGGTCCCTACTACGAGCTGACCGGCGACGAGGTCGCCGAGCTGGAACGGCACACCGCGACCCTGTTCGCGATGTGCGTGGCCGCCGGCGACCACATGGTGGCGAATCCGCGGATCATGCGTCGGATGGGCATCCCGGAGGAGGCGTTCGCCGAGATCGCCCGCACCTGGGAGGCCGAGCCGCCGAGCGTCTACGCCCGCTTCGACCTGCGGTACGCCGGCCCCGGGCCGCAGGCCACCGCCGACCCGGGCCTGGCCGCGCCGAAGCTGTTGGAGTTCAACGCCGACACCCCGACGTCGCTGCTGGAGTCGGCGGTCGTCCAGTGGCGGTGGTTCGAGCAGACCAGGCAGGGCCGGGACCAGTGGAACTCGCTGCACGAACGGCTCGTCGCCGCCTGGCGCCGTCAGCTCGACGAGCACGCCCGGCGGTTGGGGCGCCCGATCGAGCGGGTGCACTTCGTGTTCACCGCCGAGGAGTCCTCCGGCGAGGACCAGATGAACACCACGTACCTGGCCGACACCGCGCTCCAGGCCGGCTACGAGGTGGATGTGCTCGTCGCCGAGGACCTTGGCCTGGGCGACGACGGCGACTTCTACGACCTGCAACGCCGCCGGGTGGACGTGCTGTTCAAGCTGTACCCGTGGGAGTGGATGGTCGACGACGACTTCGGCCCGGCGGCCCTGAGCGCCTCGGCACGGCCAGGTGGTCTGGCGATCGTCGAGCCGGTCTACAAGATGCTGTGGAGCAACAAGGGTCTGCTGCCGGTGCTGTGGGAGCTGTTCGGCGACGACCCGGAGCGCGGCAGGTTGTTGCTGCCGGCGTACTTCGCCGACGACGACCATCAGCTCGACAGCTACGTGATCAAGCCGCTACTCGGTCGCGAAGGGGCTAATGTCCGTATCGTTGATCACGGTCGGACGGTCGCGGACGTCGCCGGCCCGTACGGCGCCGAAGGGCACGTGGTCCAACAGTTCGCCCCGCTGCCGCAGTACCTGGGTGCCGACGGCGCGCAACACCCGGTCCTGGGCGCCTGGATCGTCGACGGGGAGCCCGCCGGGTTGGCCATCCGTGAGAGCGACGGCCTCGTCACCGACAACGCCAGCTACTTCGTCCCGCACGCGATCGTCTGACCACACCGGCACACCCGTGCCGCCCGTCTAAGGAGCCCCGGTGGAGTTCACCGCAGCCACTCTCGCCAGCTTCGGCATCGGTCTACTCAAGGTCCTCGTCTTCCTGGGCTTCCTGGTCGCGTTGTGGAAGATTCTCAACCTCGTCACCCGGTCATTCGACGACCACGCCGAGATCTTCGAGCGCGGCAACTGGGGCTACCTCATCCAGCGCCTCGGCATCACCGCCGCGCAGGCCGCCGGCATGGTGCCGCTGCTGGGCGTCGTGGACCGGCATCACTGGAGCGACCTGGGCTGGCTGGCCGTCGGCGGCAGCTGGGTGGCGCTGCTGTTGCTGGTCGCCCACCCGGTCATCGACCGGACAGTGGCGCTCGCCGCCCGCAAGGTCGAGGCGGCCCGGGAGGACGACATCGCTCTGTCGATGGTCAAGGCCACCTTCTACCTGGCGTTCGGCTTCGTGGTCAACGGCTCGATGACCGGCTCCGCCCCGAACTGGGGCACCGCGGCCGCGTCGGTGGTGGTGTTCACGATCTTGGGGGCGGTGCTGCTGGTCGGCGGCTACCTGCTGCTCGACGCGGTCAGCCGGATCTCGCTGCGCAAAGGGGTGGCGCAGGGCCGGCTGGCGCCGAGCTTCGAGGCGGCCGGCGTGCTCATCGCCCTCGGCCTGATCATCCGCAACGCCATCGCCGGGGACTTCACCAGCTGGGGCGCGGCGCTCAGCGGCTTCGCGTTCACGGCGGTCGCCGCGCTCGTCGTCGTCTGGGCGACGCGGTGGGTGTTCGACGCGGTGATGCTCACCGGCAGCACGATCCGCGAGGTGCACGAGTCGAACCATGTCATCGCCGCGGCGATGCTCGCGGCGTTCCTGCCGCTGGTCGCGCTGCCGGTGACGGCGGTGGTCGGGGCGTCCCTGGGCTGACCACCGGCGCTCAGGCCACCAGGTCGATCTGGCTGATGGTGGCGGCCGACCCGTCCTCGCCGAGCCACACGCCGGTCGAGCGCACGATGCCGGCCGTCCGCCCGCCGGCCTCAAGGTGGAACGGCGTCGCCACGCTGGTGAGCCCGATCGCCCCCACGCCCCGCTCGGCGAGCGTGACGAGCCCACCGTCGGCGTCGTCCCAGATCCGCAACTGTGTGAAGACCGGGTCGGCCTCGTCGATCCAGCCGTTGCCGTCCAGATCGTGCTCGGCCAGCTCGGCGAAGCCGGCGCCGGTGGTGGGTCCGAACAGCTCCCGGCCGTCGTCGGCGCGGCCGTTGCCGTTGGCGTCGAGCACCAGGAACCCGTTGCCGCCCGCGACGAAGGAGACCTTCTCGGCGACGCCGTCCGCGTCCAGATCAAAATCGATCCTGGACGCGGTGAGCCCGATCGGCCCGTCGCCGAAGTTGAGCGCCAACGGGTCGATCAGGGCGTCGCCGGCTTTGATCCGCACGTCCGTCGTCGCGACGGTCTGCCGCTCCATGGTCACCTTGGCGACGAACCTGATCTGCCGGCCGTCGGTTGTCGTCACACACCCGGCGGCCGCGAAACCGGCGCGCTCGTGGTCCCGGAACTGCTCGGTGAGCTGGTAGTCCACGCCCCAGCCCTGCGGCCGCGGGCCTTCGGTCGGCCGCCCGCCTTCTGGGGGCCGTTCATTCTTGTGTGCCCGTCCGCCCGCGCTGGGCGGCTGGGCCACTGTCACGCCGCCGACGCCGCGGGTCAGGTCCGCCGGATCAAGCACCCGGACCTTCTGCCCGGTGAGCTGCTCCACCAGCGCGACCAGGGACGCCAGCTTGGGGTCGGCGATGTCGACGCCCTCGTCGTCGCAGTCGCACGGCGCCGACGGGCCGGACGACGGCGCGGCCGGGCGGGGTAAGGTCGGCACGGCTGGAAGCGCTGGTCGGGCACGCGGCGGGGCTGGGCCGTCGACGGTGGGCGCCCCCGGGGCGCCCCGGTTGTCCCACATCCGTAGCCGCTCGGTACGGGTGTGCTCGGTTCTCCGTTCATACGAGCTGGTCATAGCCACAGTCGATCGTCCGATGATCATCTGCGCCTCCGTCCGGGGAGTGCCGTCAGGTGATGTCGTCTATCGGCCGGCGGACCACGCTGGTGAGGGTTTCAGTCGACTTTGTCGAGGTGGTTGGCCAGCGCTCGGGCCTGGTCACGGATCTCCGGTGCGGCCGTGGTCTCCCACAGTCGACCCCGACGGGCCGGGCCGACTGCGAACAGCCACGGGTGCGGCCGGCCCATCCGGTCCAGCACCGCGCCGTCGGCGTCGACATCCATGCCCAGCGCGAACGGGCCCGGCCTGGCCGCGCCCGCGGCGGCGAGGCGTCCCGCCAGCGACGACGCTTCGGCCGGCCACCGGCCCGGCCCGGTGCAGTTGACGATCGCGCCGAACGGCTCGTCGACGTCGGAGTCCGTGGCGCGAACCCACAGGCCGCTGTCGGCGTCGGCACGAATGCCGCGGACGGCGGCGCGGCGCACCACCAGGCGACCCTCGGCGCACAGCGCCGCGATCTGCCCGGCGACCACCGGGGCCATCCGGTGCCGGTGCGCCTCCCACCAGCGGGCGAGGTGGCGCAGAAACCGTTCCTGCTCGGCGAGATCGAGGCCCTGCCACAGATCGTCGAGGTGTGGACGCAGGCCGTCCACCGCGACCCGCCACGACCCTTCGCCCGCGGCCGCCTCGCGCACCGCCCGCACCAGCCGTCGCAGACCGACAACCCTGGGCGGCCACGGCTCCGGCCGCGCGCCGGCGCGCCCGGGTCGGTGCGCACGCGGCAGCAGCCCGTGCCTGGACATCATGATGATCGGTTCCTGACCACGCCCGGCGAGCGTCAATGCCATGTCGACGGCGGTGAGCCCCGCGCCGAGCAGGAGCGTCGGCCGGTCGGCGGGGATGGCCGATAACGCTCCGGTGGTCCACGGATTGCCAACGAGCCCGGGATGTCCGCGCAGGTCGGGACGGATCACCACCGGCCAAGCCGGGGCGGCGCCGCCGAGCGTCAGGACCGCGCGATCGGCCGAGAGCGACGCGCCGTCGTCCAACAGCAGCCTGACGCCGCGACTGACGGCCCCGGCGGCATCGTCTGTCGAGGGACGGGCTGTGTCGGCATCGGCTGGATGGAGGTCGTCGACCGTGGCCCGGTGGATGGACAGGCGCCCGCCGCGCAGCCGCAACTCCTCGGCGAGCGCCTCGCGCAGGTACTCGCCGAACCATTGCCGTTCGACGAATTCGTCGACGGCCAGCGTCCGGCCCCGCGTAGCCGACCAGCGCAGGAAATGCTCCGGGTCATCCGGGTCGATGCTCATGGCGGCCCCCGGGGAGTTGAGCAGGTGACGCGGACCTGCGGCGCCGTAGGCCAGGCCGGCGCCGGGCGCGGGACTGGGGTCGACGAGGACCACACGGCGTCGGACGTTACGCAGCAACTCCCGGGTGACCAGCACGCCGGAGCAGCCGCCGCCGATCACCGCGATCGTCTCCTCGCCCATTGCGCCGCCCCTCAGCGTCGAACCGAACGTTGAACCCCATAGCCCGACCCGCTTCACAAATACGATCTAAAAGAACGAATCACCCGGCAACGATAGCCCTCGCTTCTGGGTCGCTCGACCCAGCCGAACACCAGCCCGCGAAGTTGTCCGAGCGCCGACAAAGGACTTGACGTCAGTGGTGATCCCGAACTTCAGGAAGGGAAGAAATGAGGGCGGCGAGCCCGGCTGCGTCCAGCAGGTCCGCCGGACGGGCCGTCTCCTGCTCGGCGACGTAGTGGAACGCCGCCCGCACCCGCTCCACCGGGACGCCGGCCAGCTCCGCCCACGCCAGCCGGTACGCGGCCAGCTGCACCGCCGCCGCCCGCGCCGCCGCCCCGGCGGGCTGCCGGCCGGTCTTCCAGTCGACCACGTCGTAGCGCCCGTCCGGGTCCTGGAACACCGCATCCATCCGGCCCCGGATCACCACTCCGGCCACCACCGTGGCGAACGGGGTCTCCACCTGCGTCGGCGTCCGGTGTGCCCACTCGCTGGCCAGGAACGCCTCGCGCAGCTCGGCCAGGGCCTCGTCGCCGGCGGCGCCGTCGTCGGCCGCGCCGGGCAGCTCGTCCAGGTCCAGCAGTCGGTCGCCGCCGAACCGTTGCTCCAGCCAGGCGTGGAAAGCGGTGCCACGACGGGCGTGCGGATCCGGTCGCATCGGCAGCGGCCGGCGCAGCCCCCGGGCCAACGCCTGCGGATCCCGGCGTAGCGCCACCAACTGCGACACCGAGAGATGCCCGGGCAGCTCCACCGGCAACGGCCCGGCACGCCGGGCCCGGCGCTCCCGCTCCGCCAGCAACAACTCCGCCTCCGCCTGCCACCGCCGGACCACCGGATCGTCAATCCCGGCGTCGGCGGTGGTCGCGCGGACCCAGGCGGCGGCCTGCTCCACTGCCTGCCGGCGCGAGCCCAGCGGGTCCGCCGGCCACCGCGCGGTGGCGGCCACCGCCTGGGTCGGGTTGGCGGCGCCGTCCGGCGGCGGGTCGTCCCACCGGTCCACCAGGCCCGATCCGGCCCGGCACACCGCGTGGATCTCGGACAGGAACGCCGACGGCCCGCGCGGCTTCTTCACCTCCTCGCCCCACCAGTGCCCGGAGCACAGCAGCAGCCGGCGTGGCCGGGTCACCGCCACATAGGCCAGCCGACGCTCTTCCCGCTCGTCGTGGGCGTCCCACCGGGTGAGGAAATCGAGCACCGCCTGCCGGGCGTCCTTCTGGTCCTGCGCCTGGCCGGTCGCCAGCTCCGGCAGCCCGGCCCGGTCGCCGCGCAACGGGAACGGCAACACCCCGACGCCCTTGACGTAGTGGTCGGCGCCCTGCACCCTGCCCGGCCACACCTGGGCCGTCAGCCCGGCGACGGCCACCACATCCCACTCCAGTCCCTTGGCGGCGTGGGCGGTGAGGATCTGCGCCGCGCCCTCGGCCACGTCCACCTCGCCGGGCGCCAGGCCCCGCTCCTCGTCCTCGGCCGCCGCCAGGTACGCCAGGAACCCGGCCAGCGTCGCGCCCTCGGCGTCCATGGCGAACCGGGCGGCCACGTCGCCCAGGGCGTCCAGGTGGGCGCGGGCCAACCCGGGCGCGGCGCCGGCCCGGACGGCGACCTCGACGTCCAGGCCGATCGCTCGTTCCACATCGGCCACCAGATCCGGCAACGACTGCTCCAGCCGCCGACGGAGCCCGGCCAGCTCAACCGCGTACGCCGACAGCCGCCGGAATCCCGCGACGGAGTACGCCGCGGCGTCGCCGAGGTCGGCCAACGCCTCGGCGAGCGTCGCGTCGTCGAGCCGATCGGTGACGATGTCCGGCTCGGCTGGGCCGGGGCCACGTTCGGGGCGCCGCTCGGCGGCCAGCCGCCGGGCCCGCCGGTGCAGCGCCAACAGGTCCCGGGGCCCAAGCCGCCAGCGCGGCCCGGTGAGCATCCGCATCAGGGCGGCGCCGTCGGTCGGGTCGGCCAACGCGCGCAGCGTGCACACCACGTCCCGGACCTCCGGTGTGTCGAGCAGGCCACCCAGGCCGACGACCTCCACCGGCAGTCCCCGGGCCCGCAGCGCCGCCTCGATCGACGGGATCTGCTTGCGCACCCGGATCAACACGGCGGTCGTCGGCCGCCCGGACACCGGGATCTGGGCCGGCGGGGTGCCCACGGCGACGCCCGCGAACTCCCACCACGCCCGGAGCACCCGGTCAGCGATCCAGGCGGCCTCGTCCAGATAGGTGTCGGTGAGCGCGCAGCGGACGGTGTGGCAGCCCAGCGCCTCCTGCACGCTCGGCGCGGGAGCCAGCTCGGCGACCTGCGCCCCGGCGTCACGCAACGGCGCGGACAGCGCGTTGGCCACCCGCAGGATCTCCGGCCGGTTCCGCCAGCTCGTCCGAAGCTGAAGCTGTGCCGCCGGCTGCCCCGCCGCGTCGACGAACTCGGCCGGGAACCGTTCCAACGTCCCGGCGCTGGCGCCCCGCCACCCGTAGATCGCCTGGCAGGGGTCCCCGACCGCGGTCACCGGATGCCCGCCGCCGAACAGCGAGCGCAGCAGCGTCACCTGCGCGTGGCTGGTGTCCTGGTACTCGTCCAGCAGGACCACCCGGAACCGGTCCCGTTCGATCTCGCCGACCTCCGGGTGGTCCCGGGCGACGACGGCGGCGCGGGCCAGCTGGTCGCCGAAGTCCATCGCCTCAGCCGCCAGCTTCCGCTGCGCGTACGCGCGGACCAGCGGCAGCAACGCCGCCCGGGCCCGCTGCCGCTCCACCATGTCCGCGACGTCCTTGTAGACCCGGCCGGGCAGCGCGCTGACCCGGGTGTCGAACTCGGCCGTCCACGCCGCCAGCTCCTCCGGGGAGACCAGGTGCTCTGACAGCTCGCCGGCCAGCGACAGCAGGTCGGCGACCACCGTGGACGGGGCCCGGCCGACCGCCGACATGTCCCCCTCGTACGAGCGGACCAACCGGTCCGCGAGCTGCCAGCACGTCGCCTCGGTGAGCAGGCGCGAGGCGGGCTCGAAACCACCACGCAGGCCGTGCTCGGTGACGATCGAGGCCGCGTACGAGTGGTAAGTGGCGACCGTCGGCTCCCCGCCCACCCCCTCGTCCGGGCTCCGCGCCGGGTGGCCGAGCTGCCGCTCCAGCTGGTGCAGCCGGGCCCGCACCCGGTGGGCCAGCTCCCCGGCCGCCTTGCGGGTGAAGGTCAGGCCCAGGATCTGGTCGGCGCGCACGTAGTCGTTGGCGACCAGCCACACCACCCGGGCGGCCATCGTCTCGGTCTTGCCGGAGCCGGCGCCGGCCACCACCAGCAGCGGCGCGACCGGCGCCGAGATGATCGCCGCCTGTTCGGGCGTGGGCCCGAACGCCAACCCCAGCAGCCGGGCCAGCTCGCCGGGTGCGTGGCGTGGCCCGCTCACCGCCGCCGTCACGATGTCGCCCCGCCGGCCCCGGCCGGGGGCTCGACGACCTGCCGGCCGTGCCCCGACACCGGGCAGCAGACCCGCACCGGGCATGTGCGGCAGCCCTTGTTGGCTACCGCGGCGAAGGTCGAGGCGGCCATCGTGGCCGCGGTCCGACGCACCATCGCCTGCGCCCAGCCCGGGTCGTCGGCGTCGGCGACCGGCGGCTGGACCTGCTCCCGGGCCGACCCGGCGGTCGTCCCCAACTGCACCAACGCCGCCCCGCCGGACACGTCCCCCTCGGCGAACGCGCCGGCCTCCACCGCGGCCTGATAGGCGCCGAGCTGCGGGTGCTCGGACAGGTCGGCGCCGGTGACCGAGGTCGTTTTACCGGTCTTGAGGTCGACGACGACCAGCCGCCCCGCGTCGTCCACCTCCAACCGGTCCACCCGGCCGGTCAGCTCCACCGCCGGGCCGTCCCCGTCGGCGGCCAGCCGCACCGCGAACTCCCGTTCGATCGCCAGCAGCCGACGCGGGTTCACCGCCAGCCAGCCGAGGAGTTTGTCGACCATGGTCTCGGCGCGCTGGTGTTCCCGGTCGGCGAGCCACCGCGCGGCCAGCTCGATCGCGTCGAACCGCGCCCCCACATAGTCGACCAGGGCGGCCCGATCGACGTGGGCGTCCTCGGCCAGCATCGCCGCCGCGTGGACCAGATTCCCCAACCCCTGCGCCGACGAGTCGGCGGGCCGGCCGCCGTGCCGTTCCAGCAGCCACCGCAGGCTGCACCGCAGCACGCTCTCCATCGTGGACGGGGTGACCCGCACCGCGTCGTCGTCGGCGAAGAGCGGGCCGTCGTCGGTGAGCTGCGGCAGGCCCCACCACTGGTCCGGGTCCGCCCCGGCGACCCCGGCGAGCGCCAGCCGGGCCAGCTGCGCGGCGGCGGCCCGCCGTCGTGGCTCGGGGGCCTGCGGGTCGGCGGCGGCGGACCGCAGCTCGGCCACCAACGCCGGCAGCGTCAACGCCCGGGGCAGCTGCGCCGCCGGCAGCTGGGGCGCCCCTTCGTCGTCGACGTGCCCGGCGACGCCCAGCTCGTGCAGGAACCGACTCGGCTGCTCCTCGCCGTCGGCGCCGCCGACCGCGCCGGAGGCGACCGCGGTGGCGACCAGCCGACGCCGGGCCCGGGCGCAGGCCACGTAGAACAGGCGGCGCTCGTCGTCCAGGAGCGCGGAGCGGGCGCTGACGGCGGCCGCCCCGGCGGCGGCCTCCCGTCCGGCGACGGCGTCGACGAGCTGCTCGGCGCCGAGCAGGCTGCCACGAAGCCGCAAATCCGGCCAGACGCCCTCCTGGACGCCGGGGATCACCACGACGTCCCACTCCAGGCCCTTGGCGGCGTGCGCGGACAGCAGCCGGACCGCCTCGCCCCGGTCGGCGCTGGGAGCCAGGGTGTCGGCCGGCAGCTGCTGGCCGAGGACGTGGTCGAGGAACACCTCGGTACGGGCGCCGGGAAGCCGGTCGACGAACCTGGCGGCGGTGTCGAACAGCACCACGACGGCGTCGAGGTCCCGGTCAGCGGCCATCGCCCGTCGTTGGTGGACGTGCGCGGGCTCGTCGGCGCGTGGTGGACGGGTCGCGGCGGCGCTCCACCGCTCGGCCAGGCCGCTGGCGTCCCACACCGCCCACAGGACATCCTCGACGGTGCTGCCCGGACGGGCGGCGGCCTGTCGGGCGGTGTCGAGGAGTCCGGCCACCCGCTGCCCCGGCTCGGCCCAGCGGCGCAGCGTCGCGGCGAGCTGGCCAGGTTCGGCCAGCGCCTCGACGAGCAGGTCGCCGGTGGCCCGGTGGTCGCCGGCGGCCAACGCCAACGCCCGCAGGCCCTGCCGCAGCCGCCGCTCGGCGAGCGGGTCGGCGCCACCGAACGGCGAGTGCAGCAGCGCCACCGCCGCCTCCTCGTCCAACCGCTCCGGCTCGACGGCGCAACGCAGCAGCAACAGCAGCGGCGCGACGGCCGGTTGCCGGTGCAGCGCCAGGTCGTCGGCGTGGGTGACGGTGGGGACACCGGCGGTGTGCAGGGCGCGTTCGAGGGTCGGCAGCTGCGAGCTGGCCCTGGTCAGCACTGCCATCTGTGACCACGGGACGCCGTCGCGCAGGTGGGCCTCGCGCAGGGTGTGCGCCGCGAACGCGGCTTCGCTGCCGACGGTGCGGAAGGTGGTGACGGTGACGGCGGCGAGTTTGGCGGCTTCCCGCAGCCGCCGGTGCTCGCCGGGGCCGCGCAGCCGGGCGGCGATCCGCCGGGTCGCCGCGAGCAGGTCACCGCCGGCCCGGTAGGACGTCGACAGGGTGATCGTCGGGGCGGGGGCGCCGTCGGCGGCCCGGAACCGGTCCGGGAAGCCGCGGGCCCCGGCGGGGTCGGCGCCACGGAAGCTGTAGATCGAGGAGTCCGGGTCGGCGAACGCGACGACCGGCAGCCCGCCGCCGGCGACCAGCTCCAACAGGTCCAGCTGGGCGGGGTCGGTGTCGGCCAGCTCGTCGACGTAGACGTAGGCGAGCCGGCCGCGCTCGGCGGCCAGCAGCTCCTGGTCGGCGGTCAGGAGCGCGGCCGCCGCGCGGACCAGCTCGGCGTTGTCGTAGGCGGGGGCGCCCCGGCTGGTCGCGTCGCGGAGGGCGAGCACCTCGGCGTACTGCTCCATGAACGCGGCGGCCGACTGCCAGTCCGGGCGGCCGTGGCGACGGGCCAGCGTGGCGAGCCCGGCCGGGCTGACGCCTCGTTCGGCGGCGCGTAGGAGCAGGTCGCGCAACTGCCCGGCGAAAGCCCGGGTGCCGACGGCGGCGCGCAGCTGCTCAGGCCACCGGACCAGGGACGGCTCGTCCTCGAACGGGGCGACCAGCTCCCGGATGATGAGGTCCTGCTCCGGGCCGGTGAGCAGGCGCGGCGGCGGCTCACCGCGCTGCGCGGCGGCGTTGCGCAGCAGCCCGAAGGCGTACGCGTGGAAGGTGCGCACCATCGGCTCGCGCACCGCCCGCCCGGTGGGGCGGGCCCCGTCGGCGCGGGTGACCCGCGCCTCGATCCGCCGCCGCAGCGCGGTGGCGGCACGGCGGCCGAAGGTGAGCGCGAGGACCCGCTCCGGGTCCACGCCCTCGGCGACCCGGGCGGCGACGGCCTCGACCAGCGTGGTCGTCTTGCCGGTTCCGGGACCGCCGAGCACCAGCATCGGACGGCCGGTGTGCTCGACGACCCGCCGCTGGTCCGGATCGACGGCCAGCGGCGCCGGTACGACGACGACCGGCCGGACGAGCCGGTAACCACCGGCCCGCCCGCCCCCCGCGTCGCCGGACGGCGCAGCTGCGGTCGGCGACGCTGGGGACGGCTCGGCGGACACCATTCCATCAGATCACGCCAGTAGGACATCGAGCCTGCGGTACCCGACCCGGTGGTCAGCCGGACGCCCGGACCCCGGAGCCGGCCCTACGACTCGGTGTGGATGACCACGTTCCGGAGGGTGATATCGCCGGCACGGGCGCGGGCGTCGCAGACGTTGAGCTGGCGTACCTTGCCGGTGCCGTCGGTGTAGTTGAAGCAGTAGATGTAGCTGCGGGCCGAGCCGCCCCGGATCTCGATGTTGATGTTCTGCCGCAGGGCGCCGCCCACGCGTGCGTCCACGCCGGTCAGCGACCAGCTGGGGGCGCCGCCGGTGCTGACGCAGTCGTCCTGCTGGTTGACGGCGTCGGTCACGACGTTGCGGCACGCCGCGGTCGGTGCCGGCAGGCTGCTCGCGCCCAGCACCAGGTCGTCCAGGGTGCGCCGCTTGACGCTGCCCTGGGCGTCGCGGTACACGTGGGTGACACCACTGAGGTTCGTGTTGCCGCTGTGCCCCTCGGCCAGGCAGCGGTTGCTCTGCTGGTTCGAGGCGCGGTAGCGGGCGCACTGGTCGTTCGCGGTCCCGGCGGCGGCGGCATCGAGCGCGGCCAGCACCCGGTTGCCCTGGTTCGCGGCGCGCGCGGCGGCCTTGACGTAGATCTCCACGTTGGCCAGCTCGACGGAGCCGCCGGCGGAGTTGGCGGTGCAGCGGTTGGCCTGCATCGGGATGCGGCGCTTGTTGGCGAGTTGCTGGGCGACGGCGACGTTGCCGCACACCACCTCGGCGGCGCCGTTGCCGCCGACGATCCGGATGTTGGCGTCGGCCGCCTGGGCGACTGCGGCGGTGCCGGCGGTGATGACGAGGATGCCGGTGACGGCCGCGGCGACGGTTCGGGTGCTCGCCACGAGCGGCTGTGAGCGCAGGTGCATGGTGGTCTCCAGGGGGTTCATGGCGGGGGGAGCGCGCCCCGGGCCGGGCCGCGGGATGCACGGGAGGCGGGCGGCGAGGTCACCACCCGCCTCCGGTCGTTGAACTAGCTGCCGACCTGGATGACCGTGATGCTCACGTTCTTCAGGTTGACGTCGCCGCCCTGGGCGACGGCGGCGTTCGTGCATTCGTTCTTCTGCGCGGCGGTCGCGCTGCCCTGCAGGAAGTTCACGCAACCGGCGACAGCAACGGCGTCGCCGCCGCTGATGGAGACCGACGCGTTGTTCTTGGTCTTTCCGAACCAGCCGCTGTTGCCCTCCTGCTGTACCCAGACGCTGACGTTCTTGAGCTTGACGTCGCCGCCCTCCGCCTTGGCAAAGTTCTTGCAGTAGTTGGACTGGCCCTTCAGCCCCGCGATGATGCTCTTCTTGGCGTAGTTCACACAGGCGGCAAGCGAGGCGGCGTTGCCACCGCTGATGCTGATGTCCGCGTTGTTGAAGGTATCGCCAGCCAGGGCGGGGCTGGCGAAGCTGATGGCCGCAGCGGCCGTGGCAGCCAAAACTGCGGTGCGAGCGGCAATGCGCATGGAGGATTCCCCTCGAGTAGTGAATATGGATTCGGACCGGCGCCCGGAATGGTTCCGGCGCTCAACCCGCAGGGAACATATAGGTATCAAAGCCGCATTTCTACTGGGCGTTGGAAAATACCTTCGGTAGGGATTAAGTCATATATAAGATCTTTTGCTGTCCGCCGTCTCGACAGCGAAATGGACGCCCCACATGCAGCCGAACGGCTGAGGTGTCCTGCTGGACTTACACCGCGCCACCGGTCGAACACCCGTTTCCCGGTCCGCGGCGGGAATGCCCGGACCGTCGGCGGTCACCGACACCTCGACCGCGCCCGACAGCTCGACGCCTGGGGCCGACCCGCCGCCGCTGCATGATCAATTCCTTAGTGGACAATTGAGGCGAAGATCGCAGAGTCAGCTTTCCGACAGCGACCGCCCCGATTTTTGCCGTACGGTCCACAGCCGTGTCTGGGCCGCCAGGAGGCGGCCACCCCCAACGTGAGGAAATTCATGCGCCGTCTCATCTGTGTGGCCGCTACCGCCGCCATCGCCCTGACCGCCGCCGGCTGCTCCGGGGACAAGACGCCGGCCGCCGCGCCGACGAACCCCGCAGCGACCACCTCGGCCCCGGGCAGCCCGTCCGACGCGCCCGCCCCCAGCGGCAGCGCCGCGACCGGCGCCAACGCGGCAGCCTGCGGCGAGCTGAAGTCCGCCACTGTCAAGGCCATGACAACAATGATCAACCCGGCGACCACCGACAAGGACGCCGCGGCGACTGTCAAGACGTACAGCGAAGCCGTCGCGAAGGCCAGCAAGAACGCCGAGGGCGAATTCGCCAAGAAGCTGGACGCGTTCGCCGCCGACCTCGCGGCGGTCAAGCCGGCCGATGCCAAGACAGCGGTCGAGAAGGTCGGCGCCAAGTACGAGAACGACCTCGTCGCCGCCTGCGGCAACATGTGATCGCGGACCAGCGGGCGGCCGGCGGTCAGATCTCGTGTCCGGCTTCGTCGGCCGCCAGCTGGTCATGCACAAGATGACTCACGGCCGCCTCCTCGGCTGCCTCCTGCTCGGCGACAAGCCGGGGGTCGGCCTCGACGATGTGCCGTAGCGCCTGGTCCATATCATCGGTGAGGCAGATGAGGTCGAGGTCAGCGGCGCTGATCTTCCCCTCGGCGGCCATCGAGCCGCGGAGCCAGTCGATGAGGCCCGACCAGTACGCCACCCCCATGAGCACGACCGGGAATCGCGTCACCTTGCCGGTCTGCACCAGCGTCAGGGCCTCGAACAGCTCGTCGAGGGTGCCGAACCCGCCGGGCAGGACCACGAACGCCTGCGCGTACTTGACGAACATCGTCTTGCGCGCGAAGAAGTACCTGAAGTTGACGCCGAGGTCGACCCACTCGTTCATGCCCTGTTCGAACGGCAACTCGATGCCCAGGCCCACCGAAAGGCCGCCGGCGGCCACGGCGCCCTTGTTCGCCGCCGCCATCACCCCCGGACCGCCACCGGTGATCACCGCGTAGCCGGCGTTCGCCAGGGCGGCGCCGAGCCGCTCCCCCAACGCCCACTCGGCTGAGTGGGGGGCGCACCGGGCCGAGCCGAAAACGCTGACGGCAGGCGGCAGCTCGGCCAGCGCGTCGAAGCCCTCGACGAATTCCGCCTGGATGCGCAGCACCCGCCAGGCGTCCCGGGACTTCCAGTCACCGCGGTGCCGCGAATCGAGCAGTCGCTGGTCGGCGGTGCTGGTGGGGATGGCCTCCCGCCGCAGGGTGACCGCGCCCCGGTGGCGCTCCGGGCTGCTGCTATGGGGTCGCTGCGACTGGTGGTCCGACATGCCACCACCGTAACGGTCCGTGTCGCTTGTCTGGGAAACCGCAACCTTTTGTGGCCCTCAAGCGTCTATAACGTAAAGACGCGGGTTCCCGGCCGAGGACACCCGCGCGGGAAAGGGGGAATCATTGGTGATGACCCGCACCGAGCTGCTCCGCCGTCGCCGCGCCCTCAACCGCCGCATCCGAGCCGCCGTCAACCAGCGACGGATCGCCGCCACCGTGGACGATCGCGCCGCCGACCCGGATGTCGCGCCCGACGATCCTGGCCGCGCCGTCGCCGGTTAGGTCAACCACCGCCGCAGCACCTGAGCGCCATCTGTGATCTTGGATAGTTCGACATGCTCGTCCCGGGTGTGGGCCAGGTTCGGGTCGCCCGGACCGAAGTTCACCGCCGGGATGCCCAACTCGGCGAAGCGGGCCACATCGGTCCAACCGAGCTTGGCGGCCGGCGGCTGACCGACGGCTGCCAGGAAATGTCTCGCCGCGGCGGCGCCCAGGCCCGGCAGCGCCCCTGGTGCGGCGTCGACGATCTCCACGTCGTACCCGGCGCAGACCTCCCGGAGGTGCGCTTCGGCCTGCGCCACCGAACGGTCCGGGGCGAACCGAAGGTTCAGCTCGACCTCGCAGGCGTCCGGGATGACGTTTCCGGCGACGCCGCCGGTGATCCCCACCGCGTTGAAGCCTTCCCGGTACCGGCAACCGTCGATGTCGACAGTCCGGGCCGGGTAGGTCGCCAGCCGGCTCAACAACTCCCCGACGGCGTGGATCGCGTTGGCGCCGAGCCAGGACCGGGCGGCGTGGGCGCGGGTCCCGGTCGTCCGGACGATCGCCCGCATGGTGCCCTGGCAGCCGGCCTCGACCAGCCCGTAGGTGGGCTCCAGCAGGACGGCGAAGTCGGCCGCGAGCCAGTGCGGGTGAGCTGCCGAGACCAACGTCAGGCCGTTCCTGGCCGAGTCGATTTCCTCACATTCGTAGAAGAGGTAGGTGACGTCGTGCCGGGGCGCCGGCTCAGTGACGGCCAGGTGCAGGGCCAGGGCCACCCCGGACTTCATGTCGGACGTGCCGCAGCCGTACAGGACATCGCCGTCCAGCCTGGAGGGCAGGTTGTCGGCGATCGGGACGGTGTCCAGGTGCCCGGCTAGGACCACCCGCTCGGCGCGGCCGAGGTCGGTGCGGGCCATGATGGTGTGGTGGTGCCGTTCGACGCTCAGGTGGGTCTGGGAGCGTAGGACCTCCTCGACGTGGTCGGCGATCGCGGCCTCGTCGCCGGAGACGGACTCGATGTCGACGAGCGCGCGGGTGAGCGCGGTCGGATCGGCCAGCGTCTGCGGAGTCAGCGGGTTACCCATGGGCCACACCGTAATGCGTCACTGCCAGGCGCGGTAACGTCTGGTCCGTGACTGCCATCGACTCTCCCGCCTGGGGCTTCGGCCTCGCCACCGTCACCGCGGACGGACAACTGCTCGACGTCTGGCACCCCGCCGGCAAGCTCGGTCTGGGCGCCGCCCCGGACGGCCCCGCCCCCACCGGCGACGCCGCCGACGCGGTGCTGCTCGACCTGCCGGCGACCGTGGTCGGCGAGCGCCCGCTGCACGGACTCCGGACGAAGGTGGTCGCCACCAGCATCGGGTCGTTGGCCGACCCGCCGACCGACGTGGCCGATGCCTACCTGCGCCTGCACCTGTTGTCGCACCGGTTCGTCACCCCGCACCAGGCGAACCTGGACGGCGTTTTCGGGCTGCTGCCCAATAACGCGTGGACCAGCGCCGGCCCCTGCCCGGTGGACCGGGTGGACGAGCTGCGGGGCGTCGTTCGCGCCACCGGCGGACACCTCACCGTCTTCGGTATCGACAAGTTCCCCCGCCTGGTCGACTATGTGTCGCCGGCCGGGGTCCGGATCGCCGACGGCAACCGGGTGCGGCTGGGCGCGTACCTGGCCGCCGGCACGACCGTCATGCACGAGGGATTCGTCAACTTCAACGCCGGCACGCTGGGCGCCTCGATGGTGGAGGGGCGGATCTCGGCGGGGGTGGTGATCGGCGACGGCTCGGACGTCGGCGGCGGCGCCTCCATCATGGGCACGTTGTCGGGGGGCGGCAAGGAGGTCATCGCGATCGGGCGGCGGTGCCTGCTCGGCGCCAACTCCGGGGTGGGCATCTCGCTGGGCGACGACTGCGTCGTCGAGGCCGGCTGTTACATCACCGCCGGTTCCAAGATCGCGCTGCCGGACGGTCGGGTGGTCAAGGCGTCCGAGCTGTCCGAGGTGAACGGGGTGCTGTTCTGGCGGCACGCCCAGTCCGGCGCGTTGGAGGCACGGCCGCGGTCCGGTCAGGGCATCGCCCTCAACTCGGCCCTGCACGCGCACAACTGACCATGACCACGCCGCTGGGCCCGCCGATGCGGCTCGCGTTCCGGTGGATGACCAGCCGGGGCCTTGCCGGGGTGTGGCTGCGCGGCGAGTTGCCGCGCAGCCGAGCGGTGTGGGCGGCGAACCATCACAGCTGGTGGGACCCGTTCCTGGCCGCCACACTGCTCGGCGGCGCCGGGCAGCGGCCCTCGCTGGTGATGCGGGCTGACAACCTGACGCGTTTCCCGTACCTGCGGCAGGTGGAGGTCTTCGGCCATGACCAGCCCCGGCGCGGTCTGGAGCTGCTACGGGCCGGCCGGGTGCTCATCGTGTTCCCGGAGGGCGAGCTGCGTCCGGCCGGCCCGCCGGGCCCGGTAGCGCCAGGAGCGGCCTGGTACGCGATCCGCTCCGGAGCGCCGCTGTGCTCGGCGGCGGTGCGGTTGCTGATGCGGGGCCGGCAACATCCGGAGGCGTTCGTGACGGTCCGTCCGGTCGACGCCACCGGCACGCTCGCCGAGGTCACCGACCGGCTCGCCGCCGTTCTCGCGGCCGATCTGGCCGAGATCGACGCCGCGAACCTGACCACCGATCCGCGCCGTCCGCTGCCCGGGTGGCGGCTGGCGGCGCGGGGGCGCCGCGGCGCCGACGAGAGGGCGACCTGGCGCCGCCCGGAACGGGAGCCTGTATGAGCCGCGCCCTGGCGACCGCGGTCGCCGCCTTCCACCTGGTCAAAACCGCTGGTCTGCTCAACAACCTCGCCGCTTTCCCCACCCTGCGACGGGCGGGGCGGACCGTCCGCGCCGGACGGGTCTCGCTGCTGGTGCCGACCCGGGACGAGGCCGGGCGGCTGCCCGAAGCACTGCCCGGGCTGCTCGCCCAGGACGTCGACGAGATCCTGATCCTGGACGACGAGTCCACCGACGGGACCGCGGAAATCGCGCGCGCGGTGACCGATCCGCGGCTGCGGCTGCTTCCGGGCCGGCCCAAGCCGGAGGGCTGGGTCGGCAAGAACTGGGCGTGCCACCAGCTCGCCGAGGCCGCCACCGGCGACCTGCTCGTCTTCTGCGACGCCGACGTGCGGCTGGCGCCCGGCGCTGTCGGGGCCCTGCGGGACCAAATCGACGCCCAGCGCGCCGATGTCTTCTCGGTGTTCCCCCGCCAGCTCACCGGCACACTGGGCGAGCGCCTGCTGACACCGCTCATCGACGACGTGCTGCTGTCGTTCCTGCCGCACCAGCTGCTGGACGCCCCGGCCCCGTCGGCGGCGACCGCGAACGGTCAGCTGCTGGCGTTCAGCCGTAACGCCTACGACCGGATCGGCGGGCACCACGCGGTGCGCGCCGAGATCGTCGAGGATGTGGCGTTGGGCCGGTGGGCCCGCCAGGTCGGGTTGAAGCTGGGCCTGGCGCTTGGCGGCGACCTCATCCGGGTGCGGATGTATGAAAGCTACGGTGAGGCGGTGCGCGGGTTCGGCAAGAGCATGCGGGCCGCCCACGGCGGCAGCGATCTGGCGTTGGCGGCCAGCGCCGGCTGGCACCTGGCCGCGTACACCCTGCCCTGGCTGCGGTGGCGGGACGGCAGCCTGTGGCGGGCATCGGCGCTGGCCGCGGTGGCGCAGCGGCTGTTGGTCAACGCCAAGACCGGACGTGGCGCGTACGCCGAGGCGGTCCTGCCGCCGGTGACGGCGCTGGCCGCGCTGCCGGTGTACGCGGTGGCGATGCGCCGCACCGCGACCTGGAAGGGCCGCGACTACCCGGTGCCGGCCGGCCGGATCGGCGACCACACCACGGGCGCCCGGTGACGTCCACGCTGGTGGAGCCGACGCCGACGCCGCCGGCCCGCAACGCCGCCAGCCACCTGTGGCGGTGGACCCGCGACCCGCTGGGCCTGCTGTCGGAGGGCGCGCGGCTGGGGCCGGCCTTCGACATCAGGTTGTGGCGCCAGGCCACGGTGGGCTACTCGCCGGAGTGGAACCAGGCCGTTCTCACCGATCTGGAGACGTTCCGTAGCCGGGGCAGTCTGAGCGGGATCACCCCGTATCTGGCCGCCGGGATCGTGTCCACCGACCTGCCCGAACACCGGCCACGTCGCCGGGCGCTCAACCGGCCGTTCTCCCGACCCGCCATGGCCACCTTGGCCGGCCGGCTCCGCGACGTCGCCGACCGCGCCCGGCCGGACGGCGACTTCGACGCCCTCGCGCACGCCAGCGCGCTCATCCAACGGATGCTCAACGCCGCCCTGTTCGGTGGCCGCGTCGACCCGGCGCTGGTCGCGGCGTTCCTGCGGCCCCTGACCGAGCCGATGCCCACGCCGGTCCTGCGTCGTCCGTGGCTGTTCCGCCGGATGAACACCGCAATCGCCCGGACGTTGGCCGACCCGCCGACCGGCAGCGTGGCCGCGGCGCTGGTGGACGTGCCCGGCGCGGTCGAGGAGCTACGGGTGGCGCTGGCAGCCGGGTACGACACGACCGCGCACACCCTGGCGTGGGCGTTGTGGCGGTTGGCGGAGCAGCCCGACTGGGGCGCTCCCGGCCTGGTGGAGCCGTTCCTGGATGAGGTGCAGCGGCTGTACCCGTCCGGTTGGATCGGCAGCCGGGTGGCCACCGTCGACGCCGAGGTGGACGGCGTCCCGTTGCCGGCGGGCCGGCTGGTGCTCTACTCGCCGTACCTCACCCACCGGGATCCGCAGCTGTGGCCGGCGCCGGAGCGGTTCCGACCACAGCGCTTCGTCGACGGGCGTCCGGTCTGGAGCTACCTGCCGTTCTCGGCGGGGCCACGGACGTGCCTGGGCGCCCACCTGGCCCGGTTGATGCTGGCCACCGCGCTGGAGGCGACGCCGGCCGGGCGGCTGACCAGGGGTGTCGGCGACGACGGCATCGTCGCCGGGATCACTTTGCGGCCGCGGGGTCCGCTGCCGATGCGGCTGGGTTGAACGGCGACAACGTCAGGTCCCGGTCGATCCCGTCGATCTGGCGTCGCAGCTCGGCCAGTTGGCCGGCGGCGTCGACGAGCTGCCGACGGGCGATGGCCGACCGGTAGACCTGCTCGTGGCCGGCGGCGAGCTTGTCGATAGTGAAGTGCCGTTGCACCCGGGCCCGGCAGGCGGCCGGGTCCAGCTCGTCGACCCGGGCGAGCGCCGCCGGAAGCTCCTCGGGATCGTCGAGAATGAATCCGGTGACCCCGTCCTCGACGACCTCGTCCACAGCGCCGCCGCGCAGCGCCACCACCGGCGTCCCGCATGCCATGGCCTCGATCATGACCATGCCGAACGGCTCCTCCCACTGGATCGGGAAGAGCAGGCAACGGGCGTTGACGAGCAGCTCGCGCTTGGCCGCCGCGTCGGCGACGCCGAAGACCTTGTCGGTGTCCCGAAGCCGCGGGGTGATCTCGCGGGCGAAGTAGTCCTTCTCGACCGGTTCGGAGCATTTGCCGGCGAGGATGAGCTGGATGCCGGCCTGGTGGGCGGCGTCCAGGGCCAGGTGCGGGCCTTTGGTGGTGTGGAAGCGACCGAGGAAGAGCGCGTAGTCGCCCTTGTCCTCCCGGTACGGCCAGGTGTCGATGGCGAGCGCGTTGTGCACGGTGCCGGCCCAGTTGAAGTGCGGCGCCATCGAGCGTTGCCGGTCGCTGATGGCGATCATGTCGACGTCGAGGCCGAGGGCGCCGTAGTAGCGGTGCAGGTCCTCGTCGACCGGCCCGTGCATGGTGACGACGGTGGGAAGCCCGAGGGCCGCGTACACCGGGGCGTTGAGCGGGCCGGACATGGTGTGGTCGTGCACCACGTCCAGGCCGTCCCCCGCGGCGAGCCGCTCGACGGCACGGCGGGTGAGGACCGCGTGGACTATCTCCGGGAACGGCTCGCCGAGCCGCTCGGGGATGGTGTCCTCCCACACCGGCAGAAAGTCCGCGACGGTGCCCGCGCGTCCGGCGCCAATAAGGGTGACCTGATGTCCTCGGGCGACGAGCGCGTCGGCGAGGTCGGCGACGACCGCCTCCACGCCACCGTAGGCCGCCGGGGGCACATCGAAGTACGGGGGCACGACCAGCGCGATCCTCATTGGACCGCCCGCGACGTCAATCACCGCGACTCCTCTCTCCACACATCCGACACCCCACATACCCGACTGCCTGATGAAAAACACCATAGTGTCGATTGCCAGTTGTGAGATGGAATGTCCGGAAATTGCCCCGGGCGGCGTTGGCGACTGTCCGGCGAGCACGAAAGCGCGAGGACCTAACTGAACGAGGCGACGCTCACAGCGAACCGCATCTCCACCGTCGCGGTCACGCTCTGCCGGGCCGGCTCC
This sequence comes from Pilimelia columellifera subsp. columellifera, assembly GCF_039532605.1. NCBI lineage: Bacteria > Bacillati > Actinomycetota > Actinomycetes > Micromonosporales > Micromonosporaceae > Pilimelia > Pilimelia columellifera. Next base: position 57,514 of record NZ_BAAARY010000003.1, on the reverse strand, counting down.
AGATCAAACGACATCTCCGTCGCCGACCGGGTGGCCATGGCGCGCATCATGCCGTACTCGGCGACCGGGGCGCCAGCGGACAGTCCCGAATCGGCAAGCACCAGCAGACGTTCCAACCGGACGCCCACCGCTTCGGCGTACTCGCGGGCCCGGTCGACCGCGTCATCGACCGCCGCCTTGCGGGCCTGCCGGCCGGCCGGCGAATCGTGGCGAAGCTCCCACCAGGGTCCGTACACCGAGGCGTGCTCCTGCCGCGCCAGCGCCAACACCAGATCGCCGAGGGCGGCGAAGTCGGCCACCGTCACCGTCGTGGTGAGGCTGGCCACATACGCCGACACCCGGTCGCTGTCCGGTTTCAGCTCGGGGTGGACGTTCGAGCCACTGGTCTCGCGCCGTTCGATCGTCCCGCCGAACCCGTCGAGCGTGGCGCGCAACGCCTCGACCTGGGCGGCGAGCTTGGTCGTCACCCCGTCCCGGGACCGGTCCCGGACGCTGATCGTCACCGACAGGCGGGCGATCTCCGGTTCCACCTCGACGGTCGCCTCGCCGCGCACGGCGATCACAGAGCTGTTGACGTTCACAGAGCCGCTGTTGTCAGTCATGCCCCGACGTTATCGCGGCTCGCGGCCCCGGCGCCTCAGAGCGCCAGACGGGACGCGGCAGCGCTGACGCGCTCATCACTGGCGGTCAACGCGACCCGAACATGCCCGGCGCCGCGTGGGCCGTAGAACTCCCCCGGCACCACCAGGACGCCCCGTCGGGCGAACCACTCCACTGTGTCCCAACAGCGCTCGTCGCGGCTGGCCCACAGGTACAGTCCCGCCTCGGAGTGGTCAATCGTGAAGCCAGCCCCCAGCATGGCTGCCCGTAGAACCTGCCGGCGGGCCGCGTACCGCTGACGCTGCTCGTCGACATGGCCCTCGTCGCCCAACACCGCCGTCATCGCCGCCTGCACCGGCGCCGGCACGATGAGTCCGGCGTGCTTACGCACCGCGAGCAGCTCGTCCACCAACGCCGGATCCCCAGCGACGAAACCCGCCCGGTAACCGGCCAGGTTGGACCGCTTCGACAGCGAATGGGCGGCGAGGACGTTGTCGAAACTGTCGCCACACACCCGCGGGTCGAGAACCGACACCGGCTGCTCGTCCCACCCCAACGGCAGGTAACACTCGTCGGAGGCGACGACCACGCCGCGCTCGCGGGCCCAGTCGACGATTTTGCGCAGATGCGCCGGCGGCAACACCCGACCGGTCGGGTTCGCCGGGGAGTTCACCCACACCAGCCGCACCCGGGTCGACGGCCCCACCGCCGTCAACGCGTCCGCCCGCACGGCTGTCGCCCCGGCCAGCCGGACCCCGACCTCGTACGTCGGGTACCCGATCTCCGGGATGACGACCAGATCGCCGGGGCCGATGCCCAACAAGGTCGGCAGCCAGGCGACCAGCTCCTTGAGACCGATCGTCGGCAGCACCCCGAAACCGTCGGCGGCGCCGCACTCACGGGCGCACCAGGCGGCGATCGCGGCGCGCAGGGCCGGCGAGCCGGCGGTGAGCGGGTAGCCGGGGGCGTCGGAGGCGTCGGCGAGCGCCGCCCGTGCCAGCGGCGGCACCGGGTCGACCGGGGCGCCCATCGACAGGTCCACCAGGCCGTCGGGGTGGGCGGCGGCCACCGCCCGGGACGGCGCGAGCCGGTCCCAAGGGAAGTCCGGCAGCCGGGCCGGGACGCCCGCCCGCCGGTCAGCGGTCAGTGGTCCTCACCACGCGGCGGCTGCCCGGCGACGAACGGGGCGTCCTTGGCGATCTTGCCGACCTTAGAGGCGCCGCCTGGCGAGCCCAGGTCCTCGAAGAACTCGTAGTTGGCCGAGGTGTAGTCACGCCACTGCTCGGGGACGTCGTCCTCGTAGAAGATCGCCTCGACGGGGCAGACCGGCTCACATGCCCCGCAGTCGACGCACTCGTCGGGGTGGATGTAGAGCATCCGGTTGCCCTCGTAGATGCAGTCCACCGGGCATTCCTCGATGCAGGCCTTGTCCAGCACATCGACGCACGGCTCGGCGATGATGTAGGTCACGACTCGTTCCCTCCGCAGTGCGCGCCGCGTCAGCGCGGCCAGACCAGAAAGCCTAGTATCCCGCTGCTGCCGCCCCCACCTGGGGCGCTCATTCGACCGAATCGCATCGGGGGCGCGGAAAGATGCTCGACGAAACGGACATCGGGTCCCGCGTCGTGGTGCGGCGGCACGCCGGGATCCGCGACGGCCGTCCGGTGTTTCGGGACGTTCTGGGCGTCCTGACCGCCGCGTCCGCCCTGGAGCTGACCCTACTGACCCGCGACGGCGACGAGGTCACGGTGCCGGTGGCCGAGATCCACCGGGCCAAGCGCATCCCGCCGTCACCGCCCCGGCGCTGACCGATCAGCGACGGCCGCGACGCCGACCGGCCTGTTCGGCGAGCAGTCGGGAACGCAGATCGCGACCGGCGGCGGTGACCGCCCCGTACCCGAGGGCCGCGCCGACGATCGTCGCGCCGGCCCACTGCCAGATCTGCTTGAAGAACTCGCCCGCGCCGAACGCGAACGGCGTCACGTCGCTGACGAACGGCCCGACGAAGACCGACAGCAGCAGCCCGACCAGCGACCCGACGGCCAGGTCGCCGGCCCAGCGGCCCACCGGATGACGCGTCGCGCCCACCCCGGCCCAGCCGGCGGCCACCACCGCGACCACCGCGAGCATCGCCAGGGTCGCCCCGTCGGCGACCAGGGCGTCGTCGGGGTACCCGAGCCGGACCACCAGCCGGGCCGTCAGGTTCGCGGCGAACAGACCGGCGGCCAGGACCGCCACCGGTAGCCAACGCTGACTCACAGCTCTCCTCCCGACGGGCGGGCCCGCGTCGACGACGGCAGGATCGCCCGGTACATGGCGACGCCGAACGCCAGCGAGCCGGCGAGGTTGGTCAACACCGCGATGCCGCCGCTGACGACCAGCAGATCGCCCTCGTCGCGGCGGCCGGCGGCCACCATCATCAGCCCCAGCCAGGCGATGAACGGCAGCGCCATCGTCCACCGGACACCGGTGGCCACGACGGTGAAGCGGGGCAGCCAGTAGTTGACGACCACCGCCAGCACCACTCCCAGCCCCAGCGGCACGCCACCGATCCGCAGCGGAACCAGGACCAGCTCAAGGACCCCGGTGAGCAGCGCCAACAGCACCGCCACCACCCCGCCGACCACCCGCAACGCGCTATCGAGCAGGGTCACCGGATCGCCTCGATGCCGGCGAACAGGTCCCGCTCCCAGCCCCACGGACCGTGGCCGGGGCCGCGCTCGCCGAACCCGAGCCGGTAGTGCTCATGGCCGGAGTCCTCGCCGCTGAACCCGGTGGCCACGGTGTGCAGCCAGGAGTCCTCGGGCACCTGGGTGGCGTGGGCGCGCAGGGCGGCCAGCTTGGCGTCCTGATGGTCCGGCGCCGCGATGAGCGCCGCGATCTGCTCGTCCGGGGTTCCGAAGGGCAGTTCAGCGGCGCTCTCGACGCCAGCGAACGGGTTCTCCGCCGAATCGCGGAACCGTGCGATCCCGGCGGTCAGCGCGCTGAGCGGCACGGCCGTCCAGTAGATCTTCCGGGGCGCGAAGCCGCCCTCGGCGGCCAGCTCGGCCGCCCGCATGGTGACCCGGTGCGCCTGGATGTGGTCCGGATGCCCGTAGAACCCGTTCGGGTCGTAGGTGACGACAACCTGCGGCCGCACCTCCCGGTACACCTCGACCAGGTGCGCGGCGGCCTCGTCGAGGTCCGCTCCCCAGAAGGCGCGCGGGCGCCCGTTCGTCGGCTCGCCCATCATGCCCGAGTCGCGGTACCGGCCAGCTCCGCCGAGGAACCGCTGGTCGCGCACCCCGAGCGCCGCGCAGGAGGCGGCCAGCTCGGCGATCCGGTAGCCGCCGAGCTGGTCGGCCCGGTCGGCGGCCAGTCCGGCCAGGTGCGGCAGGTGGATCTCGCCCTCCTCGCCGAGCGTGCAGGTGACCAGGGTGACGTGGGCGCCGGTGGCGGCGTAGTGGGCCATCGTGGCCCCGGTGCCGATCACCTCGTCGTCGGGGTGGGCGTGCACGAACACGATCCGTCGGGGGTTGGCTGGGGTGTTCACGCGGGCCACTGTATCCGCCGTGAACAGCAGGCATCTGCGCAGGCAGGACAGCGGATTCCGGGACGTGACACCCGTCCGGGCCCCGTCTGTAGCACCATCGAGGCGTGGACTACCCCGAGCTCTCCGCCCGCACCCAACGGTTCACCCGCGGCGCTCCCCGGGCGGTAAGCATCGTCGGCGACAAGGTGCTGTACCTGCGCTCCGAGGGCGGCGAGGACCCGGTCGACCGGCTCTGGTGCTGGGACCTGGCCGACGGCGGCCCCCGGCTGCTGGCCGACCCGACCACCCTCGGCGACGAGCCGGGGGCGCTCCCGGACACCGAGCGGGCGCTGCGGGAACGGATGCGCCTGTCCACCGGCGGCATCGGCGGGTACGCCACCGACCGGGCCGGGACCGTCGCCGTTTTCGCGCTCGCCGGGCGGCTGCGCCGCGTCGAACTGGCCACCGGGCGGGTCGACACCGTCCCCACCGCTGGACCGGTGGTCGACCCACGCCCGGACCCCACCGGCGAACGCATCGCCTACGTCACCGCCGGCGCCCTGCGGGTCGTCGACCGGGCCGGTCACGATGTCCTGCTGGCCGGCGAGCCACGCAGCGAGGTGACCTGGGGGCTGCCCGACCACATCGCGGCCGAGGAGTTCGGGCGGCACCGCGGCTACTGGTGGTCCCCAGACGGACGTTCGGTGCTCGCCTCCCGGGTCGACCCGGCCCGCGTCGAGCGCTGGCACCTGCACGACCCCGCCGACCCTCAGCGGCCGCCGACGACCGTGCGCTACCCCCGGGCCGGAGGCAACAACGCCGAGGTGAGCCTGCACCTGCTCGATCTCGACGGCGGCTGGGTGGACGTGCGCTGGGACCGGGAGACCTACCCGTACCTGGTGGCCGTCGACTGGACCGACGGCGGCCCGCTGTTCACGGTGCTGCGCCGCTCCCAACAGCACGGCCTGGTGCTGGCGATCGACGCCCGCACCGGCGAGACCCAGGTGCACGCGGAGCTGACCGACGCCCGGTGGGTGGAGCCGATCGCCGGCACGCCCCGACACCTGGCCGACGGCCGGGTGCTGGTCGGAGGGGAACTCATCCACGAAGGCTACGACGCGCACTGCCTGTTCGCCGACGGCACCCTGCTCACCCCGCCGTCGCTGTACGTGCGTCGGGTGGTCGGCACGCTCGGCGCCGACCTGCTGGTGGAGGGCAGCGACGGCGAGCCCAGCGAGCAGCACCTGTTCCGGGTCCGCACCGCGGTGGCCAGCGCCGGGGTCGAGGCCCGCCGGATCACCCACGAGCCCGGCTGGCACACCGCCACGTTGGGCGGGGACGTGCTGGCGGTCGCCAGCGCCTCGATGGACCACTCGGGCGCCCGTTGGCAGCTGTGGCGCGGTGAGGAGCTGCTCGGCGAGCTGCCGTCGGTGGCGACGGCGGCCCCGTTCGCGCCGCGTCCGTCGCTGGAGCGGGTGACCGACCGCCGGCTGCCGGCGTCGGTGCTGTACCCGCGCGGACACGTCGCCGGCCGGCGGCTGGCCGTCCTGGTGGACGGGTACGGCGGCCCCGGCGCCCAGGAGGTGGTCGCCGCCCGGAACCGTTGGCAGGCCAGGCAGTGGTGGGCCGACCAGGGCTTCGCGGTGGTCACCGTCGACAACCGGGGGACGCCCGGGGTGGCGCCCAGCTTCGAGAAGGCGGTCTACCGGCGGATGGCCGATGTCGTCCTCACCGACCAGGTCGACGCGTTGACGGCCCTCACCGACAAGCACCCTGACCTGGATATCTCCCGGGTGGCAATCCGGGGCTGGTCGTTCGGCGGCTGGCTGGCCGGGCTGGCGGTGCTGCGTCGGCCGGACCTGTTCCGCTGCGGGGTGGCCGGGGCGCCGGTGACCGACTGGACGCTGTACGACACCGCGTACACCGAGCGGTACCTGGGCCTGCCGGTCGACGGCGCGGACGTGTACGCCCACCACAGCCTGCTGGCGCTGGCCGCCGAGTTGCCGGCCCGGCCCGAGGACGCCCGCCCGCTGCTGCTGGTGCACGGCCTGGCCGACGACAACGTGGTCGCCGCGCACACGCTGCGCCTGTCCGCGGCGTTGCTGGCGGCGGGCCGTCCGCACGCGGTGCTGCCGCTGCCCGGGGCGTCGCACATGGCCGTCGACGGGATCGCCGAGCAGCTGCTGCGCCTGGAGCTGGACTTCATCCGCCGGGGCCTCGCCCAGTAGGCCCGGGGCCTGGCGGTGGCCGTTGTGGACAATCACCGACGTCGACAGGGGCGAAAACGGGCCGTTGTCGTAATAGGCTCGCCAGATGACTGAGTTCGACGTGGCACAGGCTGCTGTCGCGGCCGCATTGGACGCCGGCGCCCGCTACGCCGACGTGCGGGTGATGCGACGACGCAGCGAGTCGATGACCGCCCGCAACGGCGAGGTCGAGGATCTGTCCCAGAACGAGGACGCCGGCTTGGGCGTGCGGGCGCTGGTCGGCGGTTCGTGGGGGTTCTACGCCACCCCGGAGCTGACCGACCGTGGCGCGGCCGCGGCCGGCCAGTTGGCGGCCCGGATCGCCCAGGCCGGGCAGCGGGCTCCCGGGCCCCGGCTGGAGTTGGCGCGGATCGCGCCGGTGGTGGGCTCGTGGGCGTCGCCGTGCGCCGTCGATCCGCTCTCGGCGCCGCTGGCCGCCAAAGCCGATCTCATGGTCGCCGCCAGCCGGGCGATGCACGAGACGGGCGTGCCGAACGCCGAGGCGCTCTACCACATCTGGGACACCGCGAAGTGGTTCGTCTCCAGCGAGGGCCACCGCATCGATCAGCGCATCCGCGAGTGCGGGGCCGGAATCGAGGCGACCGCGGTCGGCGCCGGCGAGACCCAACGACGCTCCTACCCCAGCTCCGGCGGCCAGTACGGGCTCGGCGGCTGGGAGCTGGTCGAGGCGATGGATCTGGTCGGCAACGCCGTCCGGGTCGCCGAGGAGGCCCGGGAGCTGCTGACCGCCCCGCTGTGCCCGGCCGGCGAGACGACGCTGATCCTCGGCGGCGAGCAGATGGCGTTGCAGATCCACGAGTCGGTCGGGCACGCGATCGAGCTGGACCGCATCCTCGGTTGGGAGGCCGCCTTCGCCGGAACGTCCTGGCTGGACCTGCGGGAGCTGGGCAGCCTGCGGTACGGCTCGGACCTCATGAACATCACCATCGACCCGACGATCCCGGGCGCGTTGGGCAGCTTCGGCTTCGACGACGAGGGCACCCCGGCGGCCGCCCGCGACGCGGTGCGCGAGGGCCGCTGGGTGGGGGTGCTCGCCGGTCGGGACTCCGCCACGGTCGCCGGACTGGACTACGGCGGCAGCGTCCGCTCCGACGGGTGGGCCCGGCTGCCGATGGTCCGGATGACCAACGTCGGCCTGGAGCCCGGCCCGCACACGCTCGACGAGATGATCGCCGCCACCGACGACGGGGTGTTCATGGACATCAACCGCTCCTGGTCCATCGACGACAAACGGCTCAACTTCCAGTTCGGCTGCGAGATCGGATACGAGATCAGGAACGGAAAACGGGGACGGATGCTACGAAACCCGACCTACACCGGGATCGGCCCGCTTTTCTGGCGGTCGATGGACATGCTGTCCAGCGAGTCCGTCGCCTGGGGAACTCCGAACTGCGGCAAGGGACAACCTGGGCAGGTCGGCCACACCGGACACCCGGCGGCCCCGGCCCGGTTCCGCAACGTCCGGGTGGGGGTGTCGGGCTGATGCCGGCCTTCGCGTCTGAATCCGCCGCGCTGGACGTGGCCGCCACCGTGATCGAGCTGGCCCGCGCCGCCGCTGGCAGCGCGCAGGTCGAGGTGTCGGTCGACCGGGCCCAGTCGGCGCTGACCCGGTTCGCCAACTCCTACATCCACCAGAACGTCGCCGACGACGCGACCAGCGTTCGGCTCCGGGTCCACGTCGACGGCCGCACCGCCACCGGCGTCACCACCGTCGCCGATGTCGACGGCCTGCGCGCCGTGGTCGAGCGGACGCTCGCCGCAGCGCGCCTGTGCCCGCCGGACCCGTCCTGGCCGGGGCTCACCGGGCCGACCCCGCTGCCGGGCGCGGCCGACCTGGACGAGGCAACGTTCATGGCCGAAGCGGACCTCCGGGCCGGACTGGTCGGCGACTTCATCGACGCCGCCGGCGGTCTGGAGACCGCCGGATACTGCCGCAGCGGCGGCTGGGTGGGGGCGTTCGCCAACTCGGCCGGCCAGAGCGTCACCGGCCGGGCGGCCGAGGCCGCCATGGACGGCATCGCCCGCCGGGCCGGTGCGGACGGCGTCGCCAGGTGGGCGTCCCCGCGGATCGCCGACCTGGACGGGGCCGCCCTGGGCGCGCGGGCCGCGGCCAAAGCGCTCGCCGGCGGCGACCCGGTCGAGCTGCCCCCGGGCCGGTACGAGGTGGTGCTGGAGCCGCTGGCCGTCTCCGACCTGCTCCAGAACCTCGCGTTCTTCGGCTTCAACGGCAAGGCGCTCGCCGAGGGACGTTCGTTCGTCCGGCTCGGCGAGGCGCAGTTCGACCCGGCGATCACCCTGGTCGACGATGTCTTCGGCGAGCAGGCGAACGGGCGGCCGTTCGACGCCGAGGGGACGCCCAAACGCAGGTTGGAGCTGATCGCCGCCGGTGTGACGGCCGCGGTGGCGCACGACCGGCGTACGGCGGCAGCCGCGGACGCGACGCCGACCGGGCATGCCATCCCGTCGGGGGCCTGGGGCCCGATACCGACGAACCTCTGCCTGTTGCCTTCCGGCGCGCTCGGCGACGCCCGCGGGCGGGGCGCTGATCTCGCGGCGGCCGCCGGGGCCGCTCCGCAGGTCGACCCGGCCGCTGCCGCGCTGGTGAGCGGGGTCGAGCGTGGCCTGCTGGTGTCCGATCTCTGGTACACCCGGGTGCTCGACCCGAAGACGCTGGTGGTGACCGGTCTGACCCGCAACGGGGTGTGGCTGATCGAGGGCGGCAAGGTGACGGCCCCGGTGCGGAACTTCCGGTTCACCCAGTCGTACCCGGATGCCCTCGGGTCAGGGAACGTGCTCGACGTCGGCACGCTGGCGGCGAGCACCCCCGGCGGCTGGGACGGCGGCTCGTGGCGCCAACCCGCGCTGCGCCTGGCGTCGTGGAACTTCACCGGCGGCGCCTCCGGCTGATCTGACCGGGCCCCCGGCAGCGCGCCAGTCTTTGGTAAGGCTTACCTCAGCCCTGGTCAAAATCGCGTGAGGTTCTCCACAAACACCCCGCACTGTGACGTCACGGCTTCCGTAACCCGCAGGCCACGCGCGAGACTCCCTTGCGCACGTCGCCCGACTGGCTCGGCGTAACGTGTGCACCTGCGTGCCGAGATCGGCATGACACGCGTCACAGCCGCGTCACGCCGATGCGGCCGACAACACAGCGAAGTCGCGCGGGCGGTGGCATCACCGCGCGCGGGCTGACCGAGAAGGCGCCCGCCAGGGAGATTCACATGACGACGACGGCACCAGGGCAGCAGGCCCGGCCGCGCGCCGCGATCGCGGCGAAGACACTGCGCACAGACAACTGGCGGCGCCCGCCGCTGACGATCGGCGCGATCCTCGTACTGTTCATCGTCTACGCGACGATCCGTTTGTTCATGGGCAAGTGGTACGTGGTGCCGGAGTTCGGCTACCTGACTCCGATCTACTCGCCCTGCATGTTCGAGGACTGTGTGGCCGAGGCGGCGCACTTCGGTCGGCCGCTGCCAGCTATGCCGTGGTTCATCCCACTGGGTGCGATTGTCTTCCCCATCGTGGCTGGCTTCCGGCTCACCTGCTACTACTACCGCAAGGCCGGCTACCGGTCCCTGTGGGCGTCGCCGCAAGCGTGCGCGGTGCAGGAGCCACACGCCAAGTACACTGGCGAGACCCGCTTCCCGCTGATTCTGATGAACTCCCACCGGTACTTCTTCTACCTGGCGGCGGTCGTCCTTCTTATCAACATCATGGATATGGTGTTGGCTTTCCGGGGCGCTGACGGGAACTTCGGCATCGGCATCGGCACCTTGATCATTGTGGTCAATGTGGTGGCGCTGGCCGGCTACACGGCGTCCTGCCACGCTTGCCGACACGCCTTCGGTGGCCGCCTCAAGCACTTCTCCAAGCACCCGCTGCGCTACCGGATGTGGACCTTCATCTCCAAGCTCAACCCCAAGCACGGCACCTTCGCCATGATCTCGCTGTGGACCGTCATGCTGACCGACTTCTACATCATGTCCGTAGCTGCTGGGTGGATCACCGATCTGCGGATCTTCAACTGAGGGCCGGGAAATGACTGAGCGAATCGAAAGACACCACTACGACGTCGTCGTCATCGGCGCCGGCGGTGCCGGTCTGCGCGCGGCGATCGAGGCCCGGCTGGCTGGCAAGAAGACCGCGATCATCTCCAAGTCGCTGTTCGGCAAGGCCCACACGGTCATGGCCGAGGGTGGCGCGGCAGCCGCCATGGGCAACGTCAACAGCAACGACAACTGGATGGTCCACTTCCGCGACACCATGCGCGGCGGGAAGTTCCTCAACAACTTCCGGATGGCCGAGCTGCACGCCAAGGAGTCCCCGGACCGCATCTGGGAGCTGGAGACCTACGGCGCGCTGTTCGACCGCACCAAGGACGGCAAGATCTCCCAGCGCAACTTCGGCGGACACGAGTACCCGAGGTTGGCGCATGTGGGCGACCGCACCGGCCTGGAGTTGATCCGCACCCTGCAACAGAAGATCGTGTCGTTGCAGCAGGAGGACAAGCGGGAGTTCGGCGACTACGAGGCCCGGATCCGGGTCTTCGACGAGACCACGATCACCGAGCTGATCATGGATGGCGACCAGATCGCCGGGGCGTTCGGCTACTACCGGGAGTCCGGCGCATTCGTCCTGTTCGAGACCTCGGCCGTGGTGCTGGCCACTGGCGGCGTCGGCAAGTCCTACAAGGTCACCTCGAACTCGTGGGAGTACACCGGCGACGGGCACGCCCTGGCGCTGCGCGCCGGCGCGAACCTCATCAACATGGAGTTCCTCCAGTTCCACCCGACCGGCATGGTCTGGCCGCCCTCGGTGAAGGGCATCCTGGTCACCGAGTCGGTGCGTGGCGACGGCGGCGTCCTCAAGAACACCGAGGGCAAGCGGTTCATGTTCGAGTACGTCCCGGACGTGTTCCGGAAGATGTACGCCGAGACCGAGGAGGAGGCCGACCGCTGGTACACCGACCCGGACAACAACCGGCGCCCGCCTGAACTGCTCCCCCGCGACGAGGTCGCCCGGGCGATCAACTCCGAGGTGAAGGCCGGTCGCGGCACCAAGGCCGGCGGCGTCTACCTGGACGTGTCGACCCGGATGCCGGCCGAGACCATCCGCAAGCGGCTGCCGTCGATGTACCACCAGTTCAAGGAGCTGGCGGACGTCGACATCACCAAGCAGCCGATGGAAGTCGGGCCGACCTGCCACTACGTCATGGGCGGCGTCGAGGTCGAGCCGGACTCCGGCCACGCCACCGGCACGGTGCGCGGCCTGTTCGCCGCGGGAGAGGTCTCCGGCGGCATGCACGGCTCCAACCGGCTGGGCGGCAACTCGCTGTCCGACCTGCTGGTGTTCGGCAAGCGGGCCGGCGAGCACGCCGCCGCGTACTCCGCGCAGCTGACGGCCCGCCCGAAGGTGGACCAGGCCGCGGTCGACGCGGCCGCCGGCGCCGCGCTGGCGCCGCTGTCCCGCCCGGACGGCGAGAACCCTTACCACCTGCAGCACGAGCTGCAGGAGATCATGGGCAATCTGGTCGGCATCATCCGCCGCGAGGGCGAGCTGACGGACGCGATCGCCAAGCTCGCGGAGCTGCGCAAGCAGGTCGCCAACGTCGGCGCTCCCGCGGGTCGCCGGTACAACCCGGGCTGGCACCTGGCGTTGGACCTGCGCAACATGCTGGTCGTCTCCGAGTGCACCGCGAAGGCGGCGTTGGAGCGCAGGGAGTCGCGTGGTGGCCACACCCGCGAGGACGCGCCGGCGATGGACCCGACGTGGCGCACCGTCAACCTGATCTGCTCCCTCGACGCCGACCAGGTGGCGCTGACCCACAAGCCCGTGCCGACGATGCGGCCGGAGCTGATCGGGCTCTTCGACCGGGTCGAGCTGGGCAAGTACCTGACCGAAGACGAGCTGTCGAGCTTCGACGCCCTGGCCGGCGCGGCCGTTTCGGGCGATGCCCTCGCGAAGGAGGCGAAGTAATGGGAAAGCGTAACTTTCGCATCTGGCGAGGCGACGAGACCGGCGGCGACCTGAACGATTACCAGGTCGAGGTCAACGAGGGCGAGGTCGTCCTCGATGTCATCCACCGGCTACAGGCCACCGAGGCGCCGGACCTGGCGTGCCGGTGGAACTGCAAGGCCGGCAAGTGCGGCTCCTGCTCGATGGAGATCAACGGTAAGCCGCGCCTGGGCTGCATGACCCGGATGTCGACGTTCGAGGAGACCGAGACCGTCACGGTCACCCCGCTGCGGACCTTCCCGGTCATCCGGGATCTGGTCACCGACGTGTCCTTCAACTACCAGAAGGCGCGCGAGACCCCGGCCTTCGAGCCGCCGGCGGACCTGGCGCCCGGCGAGTACCGGATGAAGCAGGTAGATGTCGAGCGGTCCCAGGAGTTCCGCAAGTGCATCGAGTGCTTCCTGTGTCAGAACGTGTGCCACGTCGTGCGGGACCATGAGGAGAACAAGGCCGCCTTCTCCGGGCCGCGGTTCTTCATCCGGGCCGCCGAGCTGGACATGCACCCGCTGGACGCGCGTACCGACCGCAAGGAGCACGCGCAGGAGTCCATGGGTCTGGGTTACTGCAACATCACCAAGTGCTGCACGGAGGTCTGCCCCGAGCACATCACGATCACCGACAACGCGATCATCCCGATGAAGGAACGCGTCGTCGACAGGAAGTACGATCCTCTGGTGTGGCTTGGTAGGAAGATCTTCCGGCGGGACCAGCTCGCCGACGGCGCGACGGACACGACGGTGGGCAGTGTCCACACTGCGGAGCTGGACGGCGTGAACTGGGGCCGGCCGAAGCCGACGCCGCAGGCGGCGTCGGTCAACGCGGACGGCACTCTCGGCATCACGGAAATCACCTTCGACCGTCCGGCGGCGGCGTCGCCGTTCGGCGACGACCAGGAGTTTCCGCTGGACCCTGAGGGTTTGAACTACCACCGACCCAAGAGCTAGTCAGTCACGCCGGCCCGGAGGCCGGCCCGGCTCCGCGACGGCGGGCGATCAGATGATCGCCCGCCGTCGCGCCTTTCGTCAGCCCGCGGATAAATCGACGCCTGGCTATTTTCAAGTGATCGACTCCCCCGTAACGTATCGACATCTGTAACTGCTTTGATGTCGAGGGAGTCAACATGCTGCGGCTTCGTGCCCTGCTCGCGAGCGGGACCGCCGTCACCCTGTCCGCCGTGTTGACGCTCGCGTACGCGCCACAGTCGACCGCCGCCACCGCGACGACCACAGCCGCGCTCGTCCGGGTCGACCCCCCGACGGTCCCCGACGAAACGTTCATCGCCCACCTGCGGCAGTTCCAACGGATCGCCGACGAGAACGGCGGCACCCGGTACCACGGTCGTCCCGGATACAAGGCCTCCGTCGACTACGTCGCCTCGACACTCACCGCGGCCGGCTACCAGGTCACCACCCAGCCGTTCACCTACAGCGGCGCCACGAGCTGGAACCTCGTCGCGGAGTGGCCGCACGGCGACGCCAACAAGGTCGTCATGGTCGGCGCGCACCTGGACTCGGTGTCCAAAGGACCGGGCATCAACGACAACGCCACCGGCTCGGCCGCGGTGCTGGAGAACGCGCTGCTCGTCGCCAGATCGAACCTGCGGCCGGACAAGCGGCTGAGGTTCGCCTGGTGGGGCACCGAGGAACTCGGTCTGGTGGGATCCAAGCACTACGTCGCGAGCCTGAGCGCGGCCGACAAGAAACGCATCGAGGTATACCTCAATTTCGACATGGTCGGCACCAAGGGCCTCACGAAGTGGCGCGTCTACAAGGAGTCGCCGGACCTGTCGGCGCAGTGGAAGGCCTACTTCCGGACCGTCAACGTCGCCACCGAGGACTACAACGCCGGGTCGGACCAGATCAGCTTCAACAACGCCGGCATCAAGGTCAGCGGGTTCGGCGGCAAGATGGACGACAAGTGCTACCACCTGGCCTGCGACACCCTCAGCAACAACATCGATCCGAGGGTCATGGGCATCAGCGGAAACGCCATCGCCTATCTGTCCTGGAAGCTGGCCGGCGCCAAGGCGGCCGCTGGGGCCCGGCCGGCCTAGCGACGCCCGGCCGCCCGGGCGCTGAGCAACGGACGCAACGCGTCGACGATCGGGGCGTCCGCCGGCAGCCACGGCACCGTGTCCAACTCGTCGGCGCCGAGCCATCGCAGCTCGCTGTGCTCGACCGCCCTTGGCTTGGCCGGCCCGTCGATCTCAGCCACGAACACCTTGAGGACGGCGTCGCGCCCGGTCAGCCGGATGTCCGCGCCGACCCGGTCGCCGACGATCACCGTGACCTCCAGCTCCTCCACGCACTCGCGGATGAGCGCCTCGGTCTCCGACTCCCCCGGATCGACCTTGCCGCCGGGGAACTCCCACTGGCCGGCCAGCGCGGCCGGCTGAGCCCGTTCGCACGCCAGCACCCGGCCATCGGCGATGATGGCAGCGCCGACGATCACTGTCATGGCCGCCTCCTGCGGTTCACGCGGGAGCGGCACTTGAATGTCATTGGAGCGTCCTGATACCCATTCGGTCGGCACGCCCGACTACCTTGCCAGATAAGTCGTCGTTCGTGGTAGCGCCGTCACCCGGCGGGCTCTCAGAACACGAAACGACCGGCCATGGACACGGCCCACCACGCGGGGCAGACTGTCAGACACGTGAATGACAGTCTGGCGTCGATTTGATCACCAGAACGTCTCGGTCAGCTGTCGTTCCCATGAGGCCCACCCACCCGAGCGCCAGACCAGCCAACGGTCCGGCAGCCCCGTGGCCAAGGAGGAACCGGCGGTGCGAGTGTCCTGGCGAGCCGGCCGCCGGCCGGACTACCTTTCAGAAGCGCTGGCGCTGTTGTCGGGCTGGCGCAGCGACGGTCCACTGCTGCGTCGCGACCTCACCCTCTCCGACAGCGAACACGCCGCCTTGACCGAACGCATCCAGGTCGCCGCAGACGCCCTCCAGGTCCGCCCGCAGGTCCGTCGGACCGCCGGCCAAACAGTGATCAAGCTCGACGCCCGGCACGACGACGGGCGCGGACCTACCCCCTCGCTGACCCCGAACGCGGTGGCGTTCGCCGCCCGGATCGAGCATGCCTACCGAGCCGTCCTCGACAACCCCTGACCGGGACGGTCAATGACCGCCTACGCGCATCTGGGCGCTTAGCATCACGGCATGGGCAAGCGACGCAACACCTACCTGCCGGCGTTGGCCGTCGGGCTGCTGCTGCTCGGGTCGGTCGCCGGGTGCGCCGGCGCTCCGGGGCCGAACAACGTGGCGGAGGTCGCCACCGGGCACCTGTCCAACTTCTGGGCCGGGCTGTGGCACGGAATCATCCTGCCGATCACATTCGTCGTGTCGCTGTTCACCGACGAGATCAGCATCTACGACGTTCACAACAACGGGAACTGGTACGACTTCGGCTACGTGCTCGGACTCAGCTTCCACGGCGGCGTTTTCGGCCAGGGAAGCCGAGCGGCGTCCTCCCGCAGGAGCCGGGGTTCCGGCTGATCCCGCACTCTAATCTCACCATTGATTGAATTAAGTTGCCTGCGGCGAACAACCGCGGAACACGGAAGACGCCCCCCTCGGGGGCGTCTTCCGTGCTTATCCCGATCAACTCATTGAGGTATGGACGACTGATGGCTCGAATCAGCGACGCCTCCTCTCACCAGCGACGCCAACGCTCGCACGAGATGCCGTCGCGGTCATAGTCGAGATGCCTGTTCTGCCGGTAGACCCAGTTGTTTCGCTCGAAGTTCCAGACGGGACGTTCACCCCAGCGTGTCCGGTCCCGGGCGCCTCGGAGTCCCACTCCGTGCGGATAGTCCCGGTTCAGTTGGTAGCAGCTCGCGTACCAGTCCTGCCCCGGGTGCCCCGGCCCAGGGTGTCCCGGCCCAGGGTGTCCCGGCCCAGGGTTTCCCGGCCGCGGCGGCGGGGGGGCGGGGGCGGCGGAGACAGGGGCAGCGGCCGTCAACGCGGTCGCCCCGGCAATGAGAGCAGTCATGGCTGCCTGAACGATTTGTTTTCTCATGAGGCCGAACCTAAACCCGGCCCCACCGCTTGTTCAAGCCTCTGGGCCGATTACCCGAAGGGCCGCACGGAGGTGCCAAAAAGCGCTACCCCAACGTCAATTCACGCCTCGGAAAGCACCGGAAGCACGCCGATTGAAACGTGCCTCAGGCGTTTCAATCGCTCAGACGTTAAAGCGAAACTCGACGACGTCGCCGTCGCGCATGACGTAGTCCTTGCCCTCGATCCGCACCTTGCCGGCGGCCTTCGCCGCGCTCATCGAGCCAGCCCCGACCAGATCGTCGAAAGAGACGACCTCGGCCTTGATGAAACCGCGCTGGAAGTCGGTGTGGATGACCCCTGCCGCCTCGGGCGCCGTCGCGCCGACCGCAACGGTCCAGGCGCGGGTCTCCTTGGGGCCGGCGGTGAGGTAGGTCTGGAGGCCGAGAGTGCCGAAGCCGACCCGGATCAGCTGGTTGAGTCCGGGCTCGGACTGCCCGATCGACTCCAACAGTTCCAGCGCCTCGTCCTCGGGAAGGTCGATCAGCTCAGACTCGACCTTGGCGTCCATGAAGACCGCCTCGGCGGGGGCGACCAGGGCGCGCAGCTCGTCGAGGAAATCCGCGTTGCCCAACTCGTCCTCATCGACGTTGAAGACGTAAAGGAACGGCTTGGTGGTGAGCAGGTGCAGCTCACGAAGCTCGTCGAGGTCGATGCCGGCCTTCTCGGCGCCCACGTAGAGGGTTACGCCGGTATCCAGCAGCTTCGCGGCGGCCGCCGCGGCGGCGGCGATCCCGGCCCGGTCCTTCTTGAGCCGGGCTTCCTTCTCCAGCCGCGGCACAGCCTTTTCAAGGGTCTGGAGGTCGGCCAGGATCAGCTCGGTGTTGATGGTCTCGATGTCGTCGGCGGGCGAGACCTTGCCGTCGACGTGCACCACGTTGGGGTCGGAGAAGGCGCGGACGACCTGACAGATCGCGCTCGCGTCCCGGATGTTCGCCAGGAACGCGTTGCCCCGGCCCTGGCCTTTCGAGGCGCCCCGGACCAGGCCCGCGATGTCGACGAACGACACCGGCGCGGGCAGGATCTTCTCCGAGCTGAAGATCTCCGCCAGCGTCGCCAGACGCGGATCAGGCAGGCCGACGACGCCGACGTTGGGCTCGATGGTGGCGAACGGGTAGTTCGCGGCGAGCACATTGTTGCGGGTGAGCGCGTTGAACAGGGTGCTCTTGCCGACATTGGGCAGGCCGACGATTCCGATGGTGAGCGACATGCGTCCTCGACACTTCCCTGCTAGTCGGTAGAAGTTTCCGCCAGCCGATAGAGAGTTCCCCTGCGCGACCCTTTCCGCGCACCCCACAACAAGCCCCGCCAGTCTACGAGCCACCCACCCCCACCCCGCCCACCCGCCCCCCGAGCCGGTTGACCATGACTTGTGCGCGTTAATCGCCCGGTATTCACGCGCACAAGTCATGGTCAACGCGGGGCGAGGGGTGGGGGTGGGCGGCGTGGCGGGGGGTTAATCGGGGGCGGGTGGGGGGTGGGGTGTCTAGCATCGGCGCATGACGGAGATGGATGGGCGTGGGGCCGGGTCGGGCGGGCGGGCGGCGCCGCCAGGGCTGCCGGATCGTCCTGGTCTGGACGGTCTGGAGGTTCACTGGGCGCGTCGTTGGCAGGAGGACGGCACGTACGCGTTCGACAGGTCCAAGAGCCGGGCCGAGGTGTACAGCATCGACACTCCCCCGCCGACCGTTTCCGGGGCCCTGCATATCGGGCACATCTACTCGTACACCCACACGGACGTCGTCGCCCGGTACCAACGGATGCGCGGCAGGTCGGTGTTCTACCCGATGGGCTGGGACGACAACGGTCTGCCGACCGAGCGTCGGGCACAGAACGTCTACGGGGTCCGCTGTGACCCGTCGCTGCCCTACGACCCGGCCTTCCCCATCCCGACCACGCCGTACGACCCACCCCGGTCGATCTCCCGCCGCAACTTCGTCGAGCTGTGTGACGAGCTGACCGCCGCCGACGAGCAGGTTTTCGAGAAGCTGTGGCGCCGACTCGGCCTGTCGGTCGACTGGTCGCTGACGTACACGACCATCGGCGCCGACGCCCGCGTCGTCGCCCAGCGGGCCTTCCTCAACGCGCTGGAACGGGGCGAGGCGTACACCGCCGAAGCCCCGACGCTGTGGGATGTCGGCTTCCAGACCGCCGTCGCCCAGGCCGAGCTGGAGGACCGCGAGCGCCCTGGCGCCTACCACCGCCTCAAGTTCGCCGGCCCCACCGGGCCGGTCTTTGCCGACACCACCCGCCCCGAGCTGCTGCCCGGGTGCGTGGCGCTGGTGTGCCACCCCGACGACGTGCGCTACAACCTGCTCGTCGGGCAGAGCGCCCGCACCCCGGTGTTCGGCGTCGACGTGCCGGTGCTGGCCCACCCGCTGGCCGACCCGGCCAAGGGCACCGGGCTGGTCATGGTCTGCACGTTCGGTGACCTTACCGACGTCACCTGGTGGCGGGAGCTGGACCTGGACACCCGGGTGGTCATCGGTCGGGACGGGCGATTCCTGTCTGAGCCGCCGGCTGGCGTCCCGACCGGGCCGTACGCGCCGCTGGCCGGGCTCACCGTCAGCGCCGCCCGCAAGCAGGTCGTCAGCGCCCTCTCGGCCGAGCTGTCGCTCATCGGCGCCCCACGGGAGATCACCCATCCGGTGAGGTTCTACGAGAAGGGCGACCGGCCGCTGGAGATCGTCGCGTCGCGGCAGTGGTATCTGCGCAACGGCGGACGCGACCGTGAGCTGCGGGCCGAGCTGCTGGACCGGGGCCGCGAGCTGGACTGGACGCCTGATCACATGCGGCGCCGGTACGAGCACTGGGTGACCGGCCTCACCGGCGACTGGCTGATCAGCCGGCAGCGGTTCTTCGGCGTCCCCATCCCGGTCTGGTACGCCATTGACGACGAGGGCCAGCCCCGCTACGAACGGGCGATCCTGCCCGACGACGCCGAGCTGCCGGTGGACCCGACATTGTCGGCGCCGCCGGGCTACACCGAGGCCGACCGGGGCCGACCGGGGGGCTTCACCGCCGACCCGGACGTGCTCGACACCTGGGCCACCTCGTCGCTTACGCCGCAGATCGCCGGCGGCTGGGGTCGGGACGAGGACCTGTTCGCCCGGGTCTTCCCGATGGATCTGCGCCCGCAGGCCCACGAGATCATCCGGACCTGGCTCTTCGCGACAGTGCTGCGCTCGCATGCCGAGCACGGCGTCCTGCCGTGGCGGCGGACTGTCATCTCCGGTTGGGTCCTGGACCCGGACCGTAAGAAGATGTCCAAGTCGGCGGGGAACGCCGTGGTCACCCCGGTCGACCTCATCGACCGGCATGGCGCGGACGCGGTGCGGTACTGGGCGTGCGGCGGACGTCCCGGGGTGGATCTCACCTTCGACGAGGGCCAGCTGAAGGTGGGCCGACGCCTGGCCACGAAACTGCTCAACGCCTCGAAGTTCGTCCTGGGCCTGGGTGCTGGCGACGCGCTGCGGGCGCCGGTCACCGAGCCGTTGGACCGGTCGATGCTGGCCACCCTGGCCGAGACGGTGTCGACGGCGACGGCCGCGTTCGAGTCCTACGACCACACCGCCGCGCTGGCGGCCGTCGAGTCGTTCTTCTGGACGTTCTGCGACGACTACATCGAGTTGGTCAAGGACCGTGCCTACGGAGACGGGGCCGCCGGCGACTCGGCCCGTGCCGCGCTGGCTGGCGCCCTGTCGGCGCTGCTGCGGCTGTTCGCGCCGTTCCTGCCGTTCGTGACCGAGGAGGTGTGGTCGTGGTGGCGGTACGGGTCGGTGCACCGGTCGCCGTGGCCGACCTCGTACGAGCTGTCCCGGGCCGGCGGGGACGCCGACGGGGCGGTCCTGCGGCTGGTCGGCGAGGCGCTGGCGCAGGTGCGGCGGGCCAAGTCGCAGCGAAAGCTGTCGGTGAAGGCGCCGGTGCCGTTGGTGGAGGCGTTGGGCCCCGCGGCCGACATCGCGGTGCTGACCACGGCGTTGGACGACCTGCGTGCGGCGGGCCGGATCGACCGGTTGGAGCTGCTGCCCGACCGGACCGCTGAGCTGGTCATCGCCTGCGCCCTGTGACGTCTGGGTCAGCCGCCACCGCCAGCTCCGGATCAGTTTCCACCGCCGCCGGAATCGCCACCACCACCGGAGTCGCCGCCCCAACCGCCGCCGCCGTCCGAAGCCCCCCAACCGCCGTGGGCGCCGGAGCCGGAGCTGCCCGACCAGCCGCGGCGGCGTCTTCCGCCGTGGGTGGATCCTTTGCTGGCTGCCCTGCGGAGGAGCAGTGCCACGACGAGCCCGAACGCCAACACACCGAGCAGCACAATGAGCAGGACAATGATGTGTGCAGGTCTCATGTGCGAGAGGCTAGCCACGGCACGCCACGACGCCGCGACACGTGTCGATGTCGGACGACCTGGCAGGGTGAAGCCGTGAGCCTTTCCACTGTTGTGGTCGTGTTGGTGTGTCTGGGTGTCGGCGTCGCGTTGGGCTGGTTGGCGGGCCGACAGCGCAGCGCCACCCAGCTGGCTGAGCTGCGCGCGGTGTTGACCACCCGTGACCAGGGCGAGGCGCGGCTGGAGCAATCGCTGCGGGCGTTGTCCTACGAGGCCAGCAGCCAGTCCCAGCAGACGCTGGCGCACGCTGTCGCCCCGTTGCAGGAGAGCCTGCGCCGATACGAGCAGCGGGTGGTCGAGTTGGAGCGGGACCGGGTCTCCTCCTACTCGGAGCTGCGGGAACAGGTGCGCGCGATGAACGAGGTGTCCGGGGAGCTGCGGACCGAGACCCGGCAGCTGGTGTCCGCGCTGCGCGCTCCGCAGGTGCGGGGGCGGTGGGGCGAGCACCAGCTGCGGCGCATCATCGAGGCCGCCGGCATGCTGGAGCATTGCGACTTCGGCGAGCAGGTCACCGGGGCGACGGACGACGCCGCCGTTCGTCCGGACCTGGTGGTCACCCTCCACGGGGGGCGGTCGGTGGTGGTGGACGCCAAGGCCCCGTTCGACGGTTACCTGTCCGCGATGGAGGCCAAGGACGAGCCGACCCGCAACCGCCACCTTGATGCCCATGCCCGCCACCTGCGTGGTCATGTCGACGCGCTCGGCGCCAAGTCCTACTGGGCGGCCTTCGCGCCGGCGCCGGAGTTCGTGGTCCTGTTCGTGCCGGCGGACCCGTTCCTGGACGCCGCGCTGCAACGCGATCCGAGCCTGTTGGAGCACGCGTTCGCCCGGGACGTGGTGCTGGCCACCCCGGCGACGCTGATGGCGCTGCTACGCACCGTCGCGTACTCGTGGCGTCAGGAGGCGTTGGCGGCGAACGCCGCCCAGGTGCACGCGCTGGCCCGGGAGCTGTACGGGCGGCTCGGCACCCTGGGCGATCATGTCGGGAAGTTGGGCAGCTCGCTGGGCGGGGCGGTCTCCGCCTATAACCGGGCGGTGGGGTCCCTGGAGTCACGGGTGCTGGTCAGCGCCCGCAAGCTCGCCGATCTGGGTGTGTCGGCCGAGGAGTTGGCCGTGCCGCCGCAGCTGGAGCTGGCGCCCCGGCAGCCGCAGGCCCCGGAGCTGCTCAGCGACCCGCTGCCGCCGGCGCAGCGCTGACCTGCCGCTGCTCGGATGCGCGTTGGCGCGCCCCGGGCAGCGTGAACGTGATCCTGGCGCCGCCGCCGGGGTTGTCGCCGGCCACGATCGTCCCGCCGTGGCGTTCGACGATCCGCTTGCAGATCGCCAGCCCCAGACCGGTGCCCTCGTAGGTACGACGATCCGCCCGGTGGAAGGCGGTGAACACCTTCGGCTGCTGTTCAGTGGGGATGCCGATGCCACGGTCGGCGACCTCGATCGTCACCACGCCGTCAGCCGACCGGCTGCCGGTGATGTCGATCCTGGCCGGCTGGCCGGGCTGGGTGAACTTGAGCGCGTTGCCGAGAAGGTTCTCCAACAGCTGCCGGGCCATGGCCGGGTCGGCGGCCACCGGCGGCAGATCGCCGACGAAGATCGCGGGAGCGCCCCGTGGGTCACCGGTCGCGGCTACCCGGTCGGCGAGGACCTCGGCCGCCAGCGCCTGAAGGTCCACTGGTCGCGGGGCGATCTGGCCGTCGCGAGCGGTGGCGTAGGCGAGCAGGTCGTCGATGAGTTGCCGCATCCGCTGCACCCCGCCGGTGATCCGGGCGATGGCGGTGGCCAGCGTCTCCGGCTCCCAGGCGTTGGTGAGGTCCTCCAGGAGCTCGGCGTACCCGGCCATGGTGGTCAGCGGCGCCTTGAGGTCGTGCGCGACGACGCCCGCGAAGGCCTGTAGATCAGCCTCACGTTCAGTCAGCTCCGCGATGGTGCGATCCAGCCTGGCCTGGACTGCCTTCTGCTCGCTGATGTCGTGGAACACGGCGACCGCGCCCGGCCGTCCCCCGCCCAGCGGCCGGCCGGAGACGGTCACCGGAACGCCGGCCGGCTGGGCTTCGTTGCGGATCACCATCTCGACGTGGTCACTGGGCTCGCCGCGCAGCGCCCGCACGAGGGGCAGTCGCTCGGTCGGGAAGGGGGTCTTGCCGTCCGGCAGGAAGAGCCCGTAGTAGTCGGACCAGCTGTCGGGGTCGCCCAGGTCGACGTCGAGCCCGAGGATCTTACGCGCCGCTGGGTTGTGGACGACGAACTCGCCGTCGCCGTCGACCACGCCGACGCCGTCGGAGACGCTTTCGAGGATCGCGCTGAACAGCTCGGCCTGCGCCCTGGCGTCGGCCTCGGCCTCGGCCAGGTCGGCGGTGGCGGCATCGACCTGGGTCTGCGCCCGGTCTCGGCCGGTGGCCAGCAGCCACACCAGTCCGCCGAGCAGCAGGCCGACCACGACCCCGCCGATCATGACGACGGTGGGCAGCCCGGTGCTGCCTCCGGGCAGCCGCCGACCGGCAGCAGCGGCGGTGAGCTGCCACTGCTTGTCGGCGATGGTCACGCTGACCCGTCGGACCAGGTCCCGCCGACCGGTGGCGGCGGCGCGCAGACTGGCCACCGGGGCGGCGTCGGCGGCGCTGAGAGTGACGTCCACCAGGCCCTGGGAGGC
Organism: Pilimelia columellifera subsp. columellifera; assembly: GCF_039532605.1. Classification (NCBI taxonomy): domain Bacteria; kingdom Bacillati; phylum Actinomycetota; class Actinomycetes; order Micromonosporales; family Micromonosporaceae; genus Pilimelia; species Pilimelia columellifera. The sequence continues at coordinate 34,024 of NZ_BAAARY010000003.1, read as the reverse complement.
GGTGGTGAGCGTTCCGGCGATGAAGTCCTTGCCGCGTAGGCCCATGATCACCCAGCCGCGGAACGGTCGCCTGCCGTCATCGGCGGCGGGGCCGAACACCGGGACAGTGAGGCTGAACGACAGTTGCCGCTGGTCCGGCGGCAGGTTCTCGTCGATGATCAACTGATAGGGGGCGGAGATGGCCGGCTGCCCGGTCCGTCGCGCCTCCCGCAGCGCCTGGGCCGGCGCCGGCGCCCGCGCCGCGTCGATGCCCGTCCTGGGGACACCGCCGTCGAGCGGCACGGAGAGCACCGAGAAGATGTGCTCGTCCAACCCGGGCGCCGGGTTGAGAACCAGATCAGCGCTCTGGCGCGAACGCCACAGCGCCTGCGTGGCCGGGATCTGGGCGGTCGTCGCCGGGACCAGGTAGGCGATGGAGGTGGCGCCAGCCAGCCGCATCGCGGCCAGCGGCGCGACGATGGCGCCGAACCTGCTTCTGGTGGGGGCGGGGTCGCCGCCGACCGCGGCCGCGACGAGCCGGAGGCTGTCGATGTACCGGCCGCCCTCGGCGGCGACGGCGCCGGCGGCGACGACGGCGCGGCGGTCAAGCTGTTGGATGGCCGCCTGCCGCTGGCCCTGGGCGAGCATCGCCCCGGCGCCGAGCGCCAACAACGTGCACAGCATGGCGACCAGCGTGGCCATCGCGCACGCCGACCACCGGTGGCATCGCAACCAGGTCCATGTCCGCACGAGGGTCCATCGGCGTCGCCGGCCGTGAGCTGAGCGGGCGATCCGGATCGCACCCGGCCGGCATCAGCCGCCGGCGGCGGCCTTCATGTCCCGACGAAGCTCCTGCGGCAGCGCGAAGGTCAACTTCTCGGTGGCGCTGGTGACCTCGGTGACGTCGGTGAAACCCCGGGCGGCGAGGTGGTCGAGGACCTCGCTGACCAGGTCCTCGGGGACGCTGGCGCCGGAGGTGAGCCCGACCGAGGTGGCGCCGTCGAGCCAGGCGTCCTCGATCTCGTGGGCGTAGTCGACGAGGTGGGAGGCCCGGGAGCCGGCGTCGAGGGCCACCTCGACCAACCGGACAGAGTTGGATGAGTTACGCGAACCAACAACAATCATGACGTCGCAGTCGGCGGCGATCTCCTTGACCGCCTGCTGACGGTTCTGGGTGGCGTAGCAGATGTCGTCGCTGGGCGGGGACTGCAACAACGGCAACCGTTCCTTGAGCCGCGCCACGGTCTCCATCGTCTCGTCGACCGACAGCGTGGTCTGCGACAGCCAAACCACCTTCTCCGGGTCCCGGACATTGACCTTGTCGACGTCGTCCGGACCGTCAACGAGCTGGATGTGCGCGGGCGCCTCACCGGCCGTCCCGATGACCTCCTCGTGGCCCTCGTGGCCGATGAGCAGGATGTCGTAGTCGTCGGCGGCGAACCGCCTGGCCTCGTGATGGACCTTGGTCACCAACGGGCAGGTGGCGTCGATGGCCCGGAGCCGGCGCTGCCGGGCCTGCTCGTGCACCTCCGGCGCCACCCCGTGCGCGGAGAAGACGACCGTCGCCCCCGCCGGAACCTCCGCGTTCTCCTCGACGAAGATCGCGCCCTTGGCTTCGAGGGTGGCCACCACGTGCTTGTTGTGCACGATCTGTTTGCGGACGTAGACGGGCGCCCCGTAGAGCTTGAGCGCCTCCTCGACGGTGATGACGGCCCGGTCGACCCCGGCGCAGTAGCCACGGGGACGGGCCAGCAGCACCCGCTTGGCCGCGGGGGCTGACAGGCTGGCGCCCGACGGTTCGGAAGCGGGGTTACGCGAGGCCTCGGTCACCGGACCATCGTACGCGCCGCCCACCCCCCTCCCGCCGGCCAAGATCGTCATACCGGCGCCCGTACGCTGACCCGATGAGCGAGGAGCGGCGCGAGCCGGCGAGCACGGCCGACGCGCCGTGGCCGGTCCGGCAGGTCACCCAGAAGGTCCAGGCATGGATCGCCCGGCTCGGCTGGGTCTGGGTCGACGGCCAGGTGGCCCAGATCAACAGACGCCCCGGCGCGACCACCGTCTTCCTCACGCTGCGAGACCCGGCCGCCGACCTGTCGCTCACCGTCACCACCAGCCGGGACGTGCTCGACCGCGGAGCGCCCGAACTGGTCGACGGGGCCCGGGTCGTCGTACACGCCAAACCCGAGTTGTTCCCCGGCCGAGGCAGCTTCAGCCTGCGCGCCGACGAGATCCGCCAGGTCGGCGTCGGCGAACTGCTGGCCAGGATCGAGAAGCTGAAGAAGCTGCTGGACGCCGAGGGGCTTTTCGCGCGCGAACGCAAACGCCGGTTGCCGTTCCTGCCCAGCCGGATCGGGCTCATCACCGGACGGGCCAGCGCCGCCGAACGCGACGTGCTCGACAACGCCCGGCGCCGCTGGCCAGCGGTGGAGTTCCGGACCGTTAACGTCGCCGTCCAGGGCGTCGGCGCGGTCGCCCAGATCATCGACGCGCTCCGGGCCCTGGATGCCGACGACAGGGTCGAGGTTATCGTGCTGGCCCGCGGCGGCGGGTCGACCGAAGATCTGCTGGCCTTCTCGGACGAGGCGTTGTGCCGGGCGGTATTCGCCTGCCGCACCCCGGTCGTCAGCGCCATCGGCCATGAGACCGACGCCCCGCTGATCGACTACGTGGCGGACGTCCGCGCCTCCACGCCCACCGACGCGGCGAAGCGGATCACCCCGGACCTGACCGAGGAGGCCCAACGGATCGCGGCAGCCCGCGAGCGCCTCGACCGCGCTGTCGACGGCCTCCTCACCCGCGAGGAGCAACGTCTCGTGGGCGTGCGCTCACGTCCGGCGCTGGCCCGACCCCAGCTCATGATCGACCAGCGGGCCGGCGAGGCCACGGCGCTGCGCCAGCGTGCCAGCCGCTGCCTGGAGCACCGGCTCAGCTCCGGCGACGACGAGCTACGCCACACTCTGGCGCGACTGCGGGCGTTGTCGCCCCAGTCGACCCTGGACCGCGGCTACGCCGTGGTGCGCCGTGACGACGGGCAGGTGGTCAGGGCCGCCGGACAGGTCCGCGCCGGTGAGCGGCTGCGGATCACCCTGGCGGACGGTGAGCTGACCGCCGCCGTCGCGGTCCGGCCCGCCGACTCCTGACTGGGCTACTGGCCCTCTCGGGCGGCGTAGTAATCCCACTCGGCCTCGAAGTCGAAAGAGGGCTCCGTCTCAGGGGCGGGCCAGGGCTGCAGCTCGTCACTGTTGACGGTCTCCGACCCTGCGAGGTCCGGTAGGGCGATCGGTAACGTCGACATGCTCATAGCAACACTATTCCGCGGTATACCGCCGTTAAACCTGGCCGCGCCCTCCCAGATATGCGAAGTTCCCCCGCCAGCGGGCGCTGGCGGGGGAACTTCGGGTCAAGCGAGGTCAGACGGTGTAACCGGTTCCCCCGTAGTAGGAGCCGAGCTTGTCGCGGTAGGTCATGTCGTCACGGCGCTCGTCGTCGTACTCCGGAGCGTCCTTGATCTCGTCCTTGGTGCGGGTGACATAGACCTTTTCCTCCTGGGCGTCCACCCGGGTGACCACGCCCGCTGGCAGCATGACCTTCTTGCCGAAAATCCAGGGACCGGTATCAACCACCAGATAGCTGGAGCTGACCTCGGCGCTGGCCTCATCGATCTTGCCGATACTCCCGTCGGCCGCCTCGACGCTGTAACCGACAAGGTCAAGGCTGCCGGCCGCGTAGCCGGAGTCCTGACGGTAGTTCCAGGCGTCGAAAGAGTTCGTCGTCATGATGCCCAACCCCCTTGTGGAATGTGTTCGTTCGCTGGCCCCGTTATGCCCGGCCATCCGCTTCCGCACACCTCGTGTGACACCACCCATATCACTCCACAGTGGCGCTTAGAAGTGCCGGGGATTGGGTATTGAGGCGCTTCAACTCCGAGGAGGAACACATGTCGGTGGTCAAGTCGCTGTGGGCGTCGGTTCAGGGCGATCCAGTCTTCATGCGCAGGGTGAACGGGTGGCTCACCGTCTTCTGGATCGTCATGATCCCGATCAGTTACCTCACCGGCTGGCTCAACAGCGTCGTGTTCGTCTCGGCGCTGTCACTGTGGGCGCTGGTCTCCGGCCACTGGTCGGCCTGGCAGGCGGCGCGGGTCGAGGTGAAGCAGGATGACGACCGGATCGAGCAGGACGAGCTGGCGCGCGACGTCGCCGAGCGGATCAACCTGCCGGCGGCCGACCGGGCCGCCGCCTGACCGCCCGCCGGCGCCAGGCTGCCGTAACCTGCTCGGCATGACCCGAGCCGACCGCGCACCTGACACTGGCGACGCCGCGCTGAGCTACGAGCAGGCCCGAGCGGAGCTGGTCACCGTCGTCGAAAGGCTGGAGTCCGGAGCCGGCACGCTGGAGGAGTCGCTGGCCTTATGGGAGCGCGGCGAGCGCCTGGCCGACGTCTGCCAGGCCTGGCTGGACGGGGCGCGCGAGCGCCTCGCGTCAGCGCGCGCGGTCAGCCCAGGGACGCGGCCAGGGACCTCAGCTCAGCAGCCGGGCCCGTCCCGATGACCAGCACCGTACGTTCGGGCGTGAGCAGGGCCAGCGCCGTCTCGCCAGCGCGGCCCGGGTACTGCTGCCAGGGGCGTCCGTCGATGACGACCGGGCCGGCGGGGCGGGTGGCGCCCAGCTCCGCGGCCAGCAGCTGGTCCGCCGGCCGGTCGCTCTCGATGAGCTGGTAGCCGGCGCCGGACGGCCCGACGTAGCCGACCCGCAGCATGGCCTGCCCGTCTCCGGGGGCGTAGTTGGCGCTGATCGGCGCCCAGTCGTCGGGCAACCGGCGCGGTTCGGCGGCCGGGAAGTCCCCGGCGGCCCGGACCTGCGCGAAGACAGCGGCCACATCGACGGTGATCGGCCTGTCGCCGCCCTGCGCCAGCCGGTAGACGCCAGCCATGATCGCGATGGGAACGAGCAGCGCGACCAGCGACAGGGCCATGTCCCGGGGGCGCCGGGAGGCCGGCGCGGACACGGCGCCGGACGGCGGAACGGCGGTGGGGTCAACGGGCACGTGACCATCGTCGCCGATCAGCGCCCCGCCCGGCCAACCGGCCCCCGCGCATGCCAGGATCGAGGGGCCGGATGACCATGCGCGCACCCGGCGCGTCACCGCCCCCGCGCGCGCCCGCGAGGAGGAGCTGCATGACCAGCCGTACGCCCCAGGAACTCGACCGCAATCTCGCCCTTGACCTGGTCAGGGTCACCGAGGCCGCCGCCATGGCGGCCGGCCGGTGGGTCGGCCGAGGCGACAAGGAAGGCGGCGACGGCGCCGCGGTCGACGCCATGCGCAAGCTGATCAACTCGATCCCGATGCGGGGAACGGTCGTCATCGGCGAGGGCGAGAAGGACAACGCCCCGATGCTCTACAACGGCGAGCAGGTCGGCGACGGCACCGGTCCCGAGGTCGACGTGGCCGTCGACCCGATCGACGGCACCACCCTGATGAGCAAGGGCATGCCGAACGCCCTCGCGGTGCTGGCCGTCGCCGAACGCGGCGCGATGTACGACCCGAGCGCGGTCTTCTACATGGAGAAGCTGGTCGTCGGCCCGGACTGCGCCGACGTCATCGAGATCGACGCCGGCGTCAAGGAGAACCTCCGCCGCATCGCCAAGGTCAAGAACAGTGACGTGTCGGACGTCAACGTCTGTGTCCTGGAGCGTTCCCGGCACACCGACCTGGTCCGCCAGGTCCGGGAGACCGGCGCCCGGGTGCGGTTCATCAGCGACGGCGACATCGCCGGGGCGATCAGCGCCGCCCGGGAGCAGTCCGAGGTGGACGTGCTCATGGGCATCGGCGGCACCCCGGAGGGCATCGTCACCGCGGTGGCCCTCAGGTGCATGGGCGGCGCGATGCAGGCCAAGCTGTGGCCGCAGGACGACGCGGAGCGGGCGAGGGCCGTCGCCGCCGGGCACGAACTCGACCGCGTCCTCACCACCACCGACCTGGTCAAGGGCGACAACATGTTCTTCGTCGCCACCGGAGTCACCTCCGGCGACCTCCTCAAGGGCGTCCGCTACCGGGCCGGCGGCGCCTACACCCAGTCGATCGTCATGCGTTCCAAGAGCGGCACGATCCGGGTCATCGACTCCTACCACCGGCTGGAGAAGCTCAGCCGGTACTCGGCCGTCGACTTCGCCAGCCGGGTCGAAGGCGCGTGAGCTGAGTCGCTCAACCGAATCCGCACGAGCGCCACGCCAGGCCCGGTCACGGGCCACCGGCGTGGCGCTCGCCGCGTTGGCCGGCGGGGGCTCGGCCGTACAAGCCCGGGTCAACGGCGAGCTGGGGACACGGCTGGGCGACGGCATCGCCGCCGCCGCCGTGTCCTTCGGCGTGGGGCTGATCCTGGTGGCCGCGCTGACGGCGGCCACGCCGATCGGCCGGGCGGGGGTGGGCCGGCTGCGCGAGGCGATGTCCAGCGGTCGGCTGCGTTGGTGGCAGGGCCTCGGCGGGCTCTGCGGAGCGTTCTTCGTCGTCAGCCAGGGCATTGCCGCCGGAGCGCTCGGGGTGGCGGTGTTCACCGTCGCGTCGGTCGCCGGACAGTCGGTCGGCGGCCTGGCCGTCGACCGACTGGGGCTCGGCCCCACCGGACGCCACGAGCTGACCTGGCCGCGGATCGCCGGCGCGGCGCTGTCAGTCGTGGCGGTGGCGGTGGCCGCCGGCGGACTGACCTTGGCCGGGACGTCAGCGCTGCTGGCCCTCATGCCGGCGGTGGCCGGCTTCCTCATCGGCTGGCAGACGGCGATGAACGGGCTGGTCCGGCAGGCCACCGGCAGCGTCCTGACGACGACGCTGCTGAACTTCGCCACCGGCACGGTGGGTCTGGCGCTGGCCCTGGCCGTCGACGTCGCCCTCCGTGGCCCGTTCGGCCCGTTGCCGGCCGAGCCGTGGCTCTACACCGGCGGCGTCCTGGGCGTGCTGTTCATCGCCGTGGCCGCCACGGTCGTCCGCCTCACCGGGGTGTTGCTGCTCGGGCTCGCCAGCATCGCCGGTCAGATCACCGGCTCGGTGGTCGTCGACTACGTGGCGCCCGGCGGCGCCGGCGCCCCGGACCTGTCGACCCTCGTCGGCGCGGCGTTGGCGCTGGTCGCGGTGGCGGTGGCGACAGCGCGGCCGACAGGTTTAGGAAATCGATCAGAGGGCATTTCACCGGTGCGCTGATGTGGCCCGGAAAGGCTGGGCCCAGACGCTCCCCCGAGGAGATTTGAAAATGGGAATTCTGGCTTGGATCATCCTTGGTCTGGTCGCTGGCCTGATCGCGAAGCAGCTGCTGCCGGGCAGCGACCCGGGCGGGCTGCTCATCACCATGGTGCTGGGCATCGTGGGCGCGCTGCTCGGAGGGTTCCTGGGCGCGGCCATGTTCGGCGTCGACCCGGTTGACGGCTTCTTCGACATCAGCACCTGGGTCGCCGCGATCCTCGGTGCGATCCTGATCCTCATCGGCTACCGGGCGCTCGCCGGCCGCCGATGACTCCTTCGTCATTCCGTGAGAACGGAGCAGGACGGTCCGCCCGGGTCACCCGGGCGGACCGTCTGCGTCAGGTCGGCGTCACCGTCAGCGGTCTGCTCTGCGTGACGGGGACGCTGGTGGGGTTCGGCGTCATCGGCACCCCCGTGGAGGCGAGCGCCGGCGGCGCCTTCGCCGACAACGCCACCCTGCTCGCCCCGGCGGGGCCGGCGTTCTCGATCTGGTCGCTGATCTACCTGGGCCTCGGCGCCTACGTGCTGTGGCAGTGGCGGCCGGCGGTGGCGTCGTCCACCCGGCACCGGCGGACCGGATGGTTGGCGGCGGCGTCGATGCTGCTCAACGCCGCCTGGATCCTGGTGACCCAGCGGGGGTGGCTCCTGCTCAGCGTGGTGGTCATCCTCGCGCTGGTTATCGTTCTCGGGCTCCTGGTCCGGGAGCTGACCCGCCACCCCGGGGCCGGGGAGGGCGAGGAGGTCATCGTGGACGGCACCTTCGGCGCCTACCTGGGCTGGGTGTGCGTGGCCGTTTGCGCGAACATCGCCGCCGTGATGAGCGCCGACGGACCGGCGCCCGGCGAACCCGATGTGGGCAGCCAGGTCATCGCCGTCGCCGTGCTGGTCGCCGTGACCGCGCTCGGCGCGTTCCTGGCGTGGGTGCTGGACGGACGGCTGGCGACGGCTGCGGCGATCGCGTGGGGTCTGGCCTGGATCGCGGTGGGTCGCTCGACCGACGAGCCACGCTCGACTGTGGTGGCTACCACGGCCGTGCTGGCAGCCGTTGCTGTGCTCGTCGCGACCATCGTCGCCCGCCGCCGACTTCACGGCACACCGCGCTCTCCCGACCCCGCCGCCGGGTCGGACCAGCAGCCGGCCAGCGGGCCGCCGGACGCCAGATGAGCGAACCACGACATCCCGTGACGCTGGTGACCGGGGCGACCGGCTACATCGGCGGCCGGCTCATCCCGGAGCTGCTCACGGCAGGACACCGGGTCCGGGCCATGGCCCGCCAGCCGACGCACCTGGCCGACCGGGCCTGGAGCGACGAGGTCGAGGTGGTCCGGGCTGACGTCGAGGACGCCGCGTCCGTGGCGGCGGCGATGCGGGGCGTCGGCGTCGCCTACTACCTCATCCACTCGCTCGGGGCGGGTCGGCAGTTCGAGGCGATGGACCGCCACAACGCGGAGGTGTTCGCCACGGCCGCCCGAGAGGCCGGGGTCAGCCGGATCGTCTACCTGGGCGGGCTCTACCCGCGCGGGCCGTTGTCGCCGCACCTGCGGTCCCGGCGGGAGGTCGGGCGGGTGCTGCTCGCCAGCGGCGTCCCGACCACGGTCCTGCAGGCGGCGGTCATTCTCGGCTCGGGCAGCGCCTCGTTCGAGATGATGCGGTACCTCACCGAACGACTGCCCCTCATGGTCACCCCGCGTTGGGTGGAGAACCGTATCCAGCCGATCGCGGTCCGCGACGTGCTCCGCTACCTCGTCGGCGCCGCGACGATGCCCGCGGAGGTGAGCCGGGCCTTCGACATCGGTGGCCGGCAGGTGCTCACCTACCGGCAGATGATGCAGCGGTACGCGGCCGTGGCCGGACTGCCGAGACGACGGATCTACCCGCTGCCGGTGCTCACCCCACGGTTGGCCAGCCGCTGGGTGGGCCTGGTCACGCCGGTGCCGTCGGGCCTGGCCCGGCCGTTGGTGGAGTCGCTGGTCCACGAGGTGGTCTGCGACGAGGACGACATCCGCGGGTTCGTTCCGGACCCGCCCGAGGGCCTGTTGGACTTCGACGCGGCCGTCCGGCTGGCGTTGCAGAAGGTCCGCGACGAGGACGTGGCCACCACCTACTACTCGGCGGTCGGCGACCACAGCGCCGAGCCGCTGCCCGAAGATCCGCAGTGGGCCGGCGGGGACATCTACGTCGACGAACGTTCCAGCGTGGTGCGCGCCACGCCGCAGGCGCTGTGGGCGGTGATCGAGGGCATTGGCGGCAACAACGGCTGGTACTCCTGGCAGTTGGGCTGGGTGGCCCGCGGGGTCATCGACAAGCTCTTCGGCGGGCCGGGCCTGCGACGCGGCCGCCGGCGCCGGTACCAGCTGGCCGTCGGTGACGCGCTGGACTGGTGGCGGGTCGAGGCGCTGGAAGTCCAGCGGCTGCTGCGGCTACGCGCCGAGATGCGGCTACCGGGCAAGGCGTGGCTGGAGCTCATCGTCGACGCCGACGCGGGCGGTCGCACCGTGTTCCGGCAGCGCGCCATCTACTATCCGCGGGGCCTGGGCGGCCGGGCGTACTGGTGGGTCATCGCGCCATTCCACGGCATGGTGTTCGGCGGAATGCAACGCAACATCGCCGCCGCCGCGGCCGCCGCGCAACTGGCGATCGACCGAGGCGCGGACAAGCCCTGACATCCGGGGCGGCCTGCCACCGGGTAGCTGTGGTCAGTACCAGCCGGTGCGCTTGGAGTGGGCCCACGCCCCGCACGGGGTGTCATAGCGACCCTTGATGTAGCCGAGTCCCCACCTGATCTGGGTGGCCGGGCTGTTGCGCCAGTCGGCGCCCTCGGACGCCATCTTGTCGCCCGGCAGGGCCTGCGGGATTCCGTAGGCGCCGGAGCTGTTGTTGCGGGCCCGGTGGTTCCAGCCGCTCTCCTTGGCGAAGAGCTTGTCCAGGCAGGGCATCTGGTCGAGGCCGAAGCCCTTCTTCAGCAGCAGGGCACAGCCGATCGCCCGGTTGCCGCCGTACTCGTCGCAGGAGTCCGGGATCGGACCCACGAACGGAACCGGCCTGCCACTGACCGCTGCCTTCTTACGGGCCGCCGCCTTCGCCGCCGCCGCCTTCTTCGCCGCCGCGTCGGCCGCGCGGGCCGCGGCCTGTGCCTTGCGGGCCACGTTGACCTGAGCGGTGCGCTGGCGGGAGACATCGTGCGCGATCGCCGCCGCCCGCTGGTCCAGCAGCTGCCGCTCGACAAGCTGCCGCTCGTAGGCGATGGCGGCCGCGTCCTGCTGGCCTTGCTCGTCCCGGTCCCGGGTGAGGTAGAAGCCCCCCACCAGCGCTCCAGCAAGAATGGCGACCGAGAGCAGCCGCGCCGAAAGGCGGCTCCACAGCAGGCTCACAAGGATCCCTTCGTCGGGGACGGGGGTCGAGCACTTCGCATAGACGACGGTGATACTAACCGCCGCCGCGAACGCTCGCTGGCCAACCCTCGCCGATCAGTCCCCGAGTCACCAGCCCCTGTTGAGCCCGTTCTAGGATGTCCGGACGGCCAAATACGGACATAAGCCACTGTAAAGGCTGGCCGAGTGTCACGTTAGCGCGGGATGTCCTCCAACAGATCGGTCACGACCTCGGCGATCGGAGAGCGCTCCGACCGGGTCAACGTCACGTGCGCGAAGATCGGATGGCCCTTGAGCGCCTCGATCACCGAAGACACCCCGTCATGCCGACCGACCCGCAGATTGTCCCGCTGGGCCACGTCATGGGTGAGCACCACCCGCGAGTTCGCCCCGATCCGGGACAGCACCGTCAGCAGCACGCCCCGCTCCAACGACTGCGCCTCGTCGACGATGACGAACGCGTCGTGCAGGCTGCGGCCCCGGATGTGGGTCAGCGGCAGGACCTCAAGCAACCCACGCGACATGACCTCGTCCATGACGTTGTCGTGCACCACCGACCCGAGCGTATCGAAGACGGCCTGGGCCCACGGCGACATTTTCTCGCTCTCGCTGCCCGGCAGGTAACCCAGCTCCTGCCCGCCGACGGCGTACAGCGGCCGGAACACCACGACCTTCTTGTGCTTGCCGCGCTCCATCGTCTGCTCGAGACCGGCGCACAGCGCCAGCGCCGACTTGCCGGTGCCGGCGCGACCGCCCAGCGAGACGATGCCGATCGCATCGTCCAGAAGCAGGTCCAACGCGATCCGCTGCTCCGCCGAGCGACCGTGCAGCCCGAACGCCTCCCGGTCGCCGCGCACCAGACGCACCGTCCGGTCCGGACGCATCCGCCCCAGCCCAGAGCCACGCGAGGAGTGCAGCACCAGGCCGGTGTGGTTGGGCAGGTCCGCGATCACCTTGGCGCCCATCTCCGCCGGGTGCAGGACACCCTCCGAGTACAGCTCGTTGAGCTGCTCCTCTGCCAGCTGCCACTCGGCCATGCCCGTCCAGGTCGCGTCCATCGCCTGGCCGTGGCGGTACTCGTCGGTGTGCAGCCCTACCGACGCAGCCTTGACCCGCAGCGGCATATCCTTGGTGATGAGAGTGACGTCGTGCCCGGTGGCCGCCAGACCCATCGCCACCGACAGGATGCGCGAGTCGTTGCTGTCGTTACGGAAACCCTGCGGCAGCAACGACGGCTCGGTGTGGTTCAGCTCCACCCGCAAGGTGCCGCCGACGTCGTTGACCGGCAACGGCTCGTCCAGCCGGCCGTGCTTGATCCGCAGGTCGTCGAACATCCGCAGGGACTCGCGGGCGAACCAGCCGAGTTCGGGGTGGTGGCGCTTACCCTCCAACTCGCTGATGACCACGAGCGGGACGACCACCGCGTGCTCGGCGAAGCGCCGGAACGCGCCGGGGTCGGAGAGCAGGACCGAGGTGTCGAGAACGATCGTCCGGATGTCAGTCACGTCGCCACCACTTCGCCGGGCGGCGCGCCCCCGCCGCCCATCGCCGCAGCAACCGGCTCCCAGGGCACGCCGACGGGCGCAGGCCCCGCGTCACAAACGGGAAGCCGGTGGCTCGGGAAGACCCCGATCCATATCGGCAACGCTAGCCGGTCGCGGCCGACCCAGACCAGACCCGGACGGGCGCAGTTGATCGTGTCGACCGACCGCAGCCGGCAGCCGACACGACGGTAGGCTGCTGCGCATGCCGCCAGCCCTCCCCCGAGGCGCACTGCTCACCGACCCCCGATCCGCGTCCTGCGCCCACCCCGGACGTGTCGCTCCTGGCCAGACCGTCGCGGGCGGGGCCATCCCCGGTCAGCGCGCTGTCCTCCCCCGCGGCTGGACCGCCCTGCGGGACGACCCCCGCGGCGCCCGGCTCTTCTTCGACTTCGACGGCACCCTGGCCGCCATCGCGGCGGACCCCGCGCGGGTGCGTCCGGTCGCCGGCGCCATCGCGGCGTTGACCAGGCTCAACGAACTCGTCGGCCGGGTCGCCATCGTGTCCGCCAGGCCGGTGCGATTCCTGCACGACCAGTTCGGCGGCCTCGTCGACCTCTACGGTCTGTACGGGCTGGAGAGCTTCCGGGACGGCCGCCGACACACCCACCCGGAGGCGGAGCGGTGGCGCCCGGTCATCGCCGACGTCGCCGCCCGGGCGGCCGAGATGATGCCCCCGGCGCAGGTCGAGGCCAAGGGTCTGTCGGTGGCGCTGCACTACCGGACGACGCCCGGTCTGGCTGACCGGATCACCAGTTGGGGCCGCGGCCGGGCCAATGAGCTGGGGCTGCGCTGCCAGCCCGGCCGGATGGTCATGGAGCTGAAGCCGCCGATCGCCTACGACAAGGGCGACGTGGTGCGGGCCGCCCTCGGCGACGCGAGCGCCGCCTGGTTCTGCGGGGACGACGTCGCGGACCTGCGGGCGTTCCAGGCGCTCGACGAGCGGTCCGCCGCCGACCCGTCGTTCGCGGCGTTACGGGTGGCGGTCGCGAACCCGGAGACCGGCGCCGAACTCACCGACGCCGCCGACCTCACCGTCAGCAGCCCGCCGGCCCTGATCAGCCTGCTCGATGACCTGGCCGCTGACCTGCGCCGCCGCTGAGCGGTAACGGCTGCGCTCAAGCTGCAACGGGTTGTCAGGGCGCGGTCAGGCGCCGAAGCGGCGGTGCCGGCGGGCGTACGAGCGCAGCGCGCGCAGGAAGTCGATGTGCCGGAACTCGGGCCAGTTGATGTCGCAGAAGTAGAACTCCGAGTGCGCCGACTGCCACAGCAGGAAACCGGAGAGCCGCTGCTCCCCGCTGGTGCGGATGACCAGATCGGGGTCCGGCTGACCGCGGGTGTAGAGGTGCTCGGCGATGTGCTCCGGGTCCAGCGCCTCGGCCAGCTCCTCCAGGGTGCCGCCGGCGCGGGCGTGCTCGTACAGCAGCGACCGGACGGCGTCGGCGATCTCCCGCCGCCCGCCGTAGCCGACGGCCAGGTTCACCTCGGCGGCGCCGCGACGCTCGGCGGTCCGTCCGGCGGCGGCACGTAGGGCGTCGGCGTGCGGGGTCGGCAGCAGGTCGAGCGCGCCGACGACCCGCAGCCGCCACGGGTTGCCGTCCTCGGCCAGCTCGACGGCCAGATCCTCGATGATCTGGAGCAACGGGTCCAGCTCGGCGGCGGCCCGGTTGAGGTTGTCGGTGGAGAGCAGCCAGAACGTCACATGCCCGACGCCGGCCTGGTCGCACCAGCGCAGCAGCTCCTTGATCCGCTCCGCGCCGACCCGGTGCCCGTCGTTGGGGTCGACGTACCCCATCTCCTTGGCCCACCGGCGGTTGCCGTCGACGATGACGCCGATGTGGGCGGGAACGGCCGCCCGGGTCAGTTTGCCGGCCAGCCGCCGCTCGTACGCGGGGTACACCAGGCGCGTGTAGATCAGATCACGCAGTCTCATCGCCGTTCAGGGTAGCGATGCGTCGCGGCCACGATCGCGCTCGGTGGTCCCACGGGCGTGGGTGGGCGGCTCACCCGATTACCGCGACGAGCGCGGCGGTGCGTTGCGGCGTCCAGCCGGGCGGCGGGGCGATCCTGGTCCACGCCTCGGCGCTGGCGGTTCCGTAGTTGTGGCCGAAACCGTCCGGGACGCCGGTGGAGAACGCCATGTCCGCCGACACCTGCCAGAACGTCACGAACGGGTACCAGCGCATGCTCGGCGACACGTCGACGCCGCGCGGCTCCGTGAGCCAGTCGGGCTGGCGGAGCATGAGCCCGGGGCCCCACCAGACGATCGGGTCGGACGGGTGCTGTAGATAGACCACCCGGGTCGGGCCCCAGGCGCCGGCCGGCTGGTCCAGATCCCCGGGGACCCGGGCGAACCGGACGGTGGCGCCCTGCTCGTAGGTGGGCAGGATCTCGGTCGTGCCCGGGTCACGCCCGTCGGCGAACTCCTCCTTGAGCGTGTTGCGCTCCGGCGGCCCGACCAGCAGCATCCCGTCGGTGCGCACGCTCATGTCGTCGCTGCTGCCGAAGGCCGACTCGGCCCCGAACGAGCCCAGGCTCTCGCCGAACACCAGCAGCTTCGGTCGCTGCCCCGGCGGCAGCTTCGACCAGACGGCGTACACCTGGTGGAACAACTCCCGGCCGGCGTCCCGGGCGCGCTCCTTGTCGACCAGGAACGAGATCCAGCTCGGCAGGTAGGAGTACTGCATGCCGACCAGGGCGGTGTCGCCGTTGTACAGGTACTCCAACGGGTCGACGCCCAGGGAGTTGACCCAGCCGGTGCCGGTGGTGGTGATCACGCAGAGCACGCGGCGGGTGAACGCGCCGGTCCGGGTCAGCTCCCGCACCGCCAGGGCGGCCCGCTCGCTGGCCGTCGGCGCGGAGTCCAGGCCGGTGTAGACCCTGATCGGCGCCTTCGGCGGCGCGCCGCCGAAGGTCTGTAGCTGCGACTGGGTGGGTCCGCCCGCGACGAAGGTCCGTCCCTGGTTGCCCAGCGACTTCCAGGCCACCAGCGATTCCGGGCCGCCGGAGCGGGTGGGCTCGGGCGGCGCGGCGACGCCGGGCTCGGTCTCCTCGTTGACGGCTCCGAAGGCGTTGTCGGCGGCGCTGAAGAACCCGTCGATGAGGACGCCGTTGAGCAGTCCGAACGCGAGCGCCGCCGTCACCACCACGCTGGTGAGGCGTGCCGCCGGCGCGGGAATCCAGCGGCCAAGGTGGCGGCCCAGCCAGTGGGCGGTGCGGCGGATCAGCCGGCCGAGGCCGACCAGGCCGGCGAACATGAGCGCGGCGAGCAGGAGCACCAGGGTGAAGCTGGCACGCTCCGGCGGGTCGAGCTGGACCAGTTGGTGGACCTCGCGCTGCCAGCCCGACCCGAGGGCGAGGAAGACGAGGATCGCCAGACCGCCCACCGTCCCCAGCGCCGCCCACGCACGGCGGGAATGCTCGCGCGCCAGGTCGCGTCCGGAGAGCCGACGGATCGCCCACAGCAGCAGCAGTCCCACGCCGTAGCCGATGGCGGCGGCGATTCCGCTGATCAGCCCCTGGAGCAGCGGGCCACGCGGCAGCAGCGACGGGGTCACCGAGAGACAGAAGAACGTCGCGGCGAACGCCAGACCGACGAGGTCGTACCGCAGCGACCGCGGCCACCGGCGGCGAGAGGTCCCGGCGGACTGGTCGGCGGGGGCGTCGTCGGTCTTCGGGTCCCCTGGCTCGGCCATGGCCTGGTGTCCTTCCGCAGTGGTCACGACCGGCCCCCGAGGGCGGCCGTCATGAGGACACCGAGCCCGTTGGTGGCCCAGTGCAGTCCGATCGGGGCGAGCAGGCTTCCGGTACGCCGTCGCAGCTCGGCGAGCACAACCCCGGCGAGCCCGGTGAACAGGACCGCGCCGACTACCGCGGCCGCCCGGCCGCCGCCGGTCACGGTGGCGACCGCGGCGTTAGCCTGGTGCAGCCGCAGCGACGGCAACACGTGCCAGAGGCCGAACAACGCGGACGTCGTCCCGGTCGCCCAGACGGGTCCGCAGGCACGGGCGACGAGGCCCCACAGCACCCCCCGGAAGGCGATCTCCTCCGGCAGCACCGTGGCCAGCGGGATGATCACGAACGCGGTGAGGGCGGCGGCGCCCACCGACAGCTGGTACCGCTCGTCCAGGAAGGCCGTGCGGGTGGCCGGCAGCGCCGCGGCGGCGAGATAGCCGACGGCGACGATCGCGACTGCCGCCGCGCCCGCGACGGCGCCGGCACGCAGGCCGCGCCGGCCCAGGCCCAGCTCCGCCCAGGAAAGCCCGGCCCTCCTGGCGAGGACGACCAGCGCTGCGGCGGACAGCGGGCCGACTACGATCACGCTGTGCCGGGGACCGGCCCATGCGACAAGGTTGACCGCGACCAGCGTGGCGACAGCGACAGCGACGGCGAGCGCGTGCCGCGACATCGTCTGCCGGGCGACCGGAGTGGTCATGCGGTCAGGCTAGCCCGACGATCTGCGCATATAACCCAGAATGGACTATCGCCAAACGGCGGATGGCCCGCCACATCGATCGTGGCGGGCCATCCGAGCGGTGTTTCAGAGTGAACGCGTCACTTGACGCCGACACGCGCTTTCAGGGCGTCCAGCTCGGCCCAGAGGACGGCGGGGAGCTTGTCGCCGAACTTGTCGAACCACTCGGTGATCTGCGGGATCTCGGCCTTCCACTCTTCGTCGTCGACCCGCAGCGCGGCCTCGATGTCGGCCTCGGTGACGTCCAGGCCGTCCAGGTCGAGGTCGGCGGCGGTCGGGACCAGACCGACGGCCGTCTCGACGGCGCCGGCGCGGCCCTCAAGCCGCTCCACCACCCACTTGAGGACACGGGAGTTCTCGCCGAAACCGGGCCACAGGAACTGGCCCTGGTCACCGCGCCGGAACCAGTTGACGTAGAACACCTTCGGCAGCTTCGCGGCGTCGCCCGCGCCGGCCCCGGCGCCCTTGCCCATCTCGATCCAGTGCCGGAAGTAGTCGCCGGCGTTGTAGCCGATGAACGGCAGCATCGCCATCGGGTCGCGGCGGACGACGCCGACCTGCCCGACGGCCGCGGCGGTGGTCTCCGACGACAGGGTCGCGCCCTGGAACACGCCGTGAACCCAGTCGCGGGCCTCGCTCACCAGCGGGATCGTCGTCTTGCGACGGCCGCCGAACAGGATCGCGTCGATCGGCACGCCTCTGGGGTCGTCGTACTCGGGCGCCAGGATCGGGCACTGTTCGATCGGGGTGCAGAAGCGCGAGTTCGGGTGGCTGGACAGCTCGCCGTTGCCGGGCGTCCAGTCGCGGCCCTTCCAGTCGACGAGGTGCGCGGGCGGCTCGCCCATGCCCTCCCACCAGATGTCGCCGTCGTCGGTCAGGGCGACGTTGGTGAAGATGGAGTTGCCCTGTTCCAGGGTGCGCATGGCGTTCGGGTTGGTCGTCCAGTCGGTGCCCGGCGCGACGCCGAACAGGCCGAACTCCGGGTTGACCGCGTACAGCCGGCCGTCGTCGCCGAAGCGCATCCAGGCGATGTCGTCGCCGAGGGTCTCGACCTTCCAGCCCGGGATGGTCGGCTCCAGCATGGCGAGGTTGGTCTTGCCACAGGCCGACGGGAACGCCGCCGCGATGTGCTTGACCTCGCCCAGCGGCGAGGTGAGCTTGAGGATGAGCATGTGCTCGGCGAGCCAGCCCTCGTCCCGGCCCATGGTGGACGCGATCCGCAGCGAGTAGCACTTCTTGCCGAGCAGGGCGTTGCCGCCGTACGCGGAGCCGTAGGACCAGATCTCGCGGGTCTCCGGGAAGTGCGAGATGTACTTCTCGGTGTTGCACGGCCACGCCGAGTCGGCCTCGCCCGGCGCCAGCGGGGCGCCGATCGAGTGCAGCGCGGGCACGAACTGGGCGTCGTCGCCCATCCGCTCCAGCACCTGGGCGCCCATCCGGGTCATGACCTTCATCGAGACGACGACGTACGGCGAGTCGGTGATCTCGACGCCGAACATCGGGTTCTCGGCGGTGAGGGGGCCCATGCAGAATGGAATGACGTACATGGCCCGACCGCGCATCGAGCCCCGGTACAGCCCGGTCATGAGCTGCTTCATCTCCGCCGGGGCCATCCAGTTGTTGGTGGGACCGGCGTCGGCCTCGTCGTTGGAGCAGATGAAGGTGCGCTCCTCGACCCGGGCGACGTCCGAAGGGTCGGTGCGGCACCAGAACGAGTTCTTCTTCTTCTCCGGGTTGAGGCGCACGAGGACGCCGGCGTCGACGAGCTCGTCGGTGAGCTGGGTCCACTCGGCGTCGGATCCGTCGCACCAGACCACGCGGTCGGGCGTGGTGAGCGCGGCGACCTCGCGCACCCAGGACAGCAGTGCGGCGTGGGACGTGGGCGCGTCCTCAAGCCCGCGAACGGTGGTCGGAGCACTCATGAAGGATCTCCTCGATGATCGGCGCTGCGCTCCCGGTGACGGCCTGGTCCGGTCAGGGGCCAGCCGCGACGCCGGTCCCGGGGCGGGACGGCCGAGCCGCTGAGCGCCGTCCGGCGGCGCGGTCAACCCGCGCGTGGCCAGGCAGTTTCAGGAGTTGGGCTCAGCGTAAACCCACCTGGGGTGAACGGCAGCCTGGGCGCTTGTGAACAAGTGCACAAGCGGGGGTGATCATGCATTCAGACGTTTATGGGAGCGCTCCCACGGACACCTGCGCGCATCGTGGTCGATTCAGCAGAATTCTTTCGGTCCGGGACCCTGTTGGCCGGAGAGCCAGCGGAGCACGACGAGACCCGGCAAGGCCCCCAGATGTAGCACTTCTACAAAACGGAATAATCACCTAAAATCCCCCATCTGGAAGACGTACCGCTCTGTCCCGCCCCACCCTCCCCCGACTGGAGGCGGCATGGCCCCCGCGCAATCGCCCGACAACCCCGAACGACCACCAGGACCAACACCGCCACAGGACGAGCCCGAGCTGCTCGCGGCCGTCCGCGCCGGCCACACCAGCGCCTACGGCAAGCTCTACCGACGGCACCTCGCCGCCGCCCGTCGGGCCGCCCTCAGCCTCGCCCGCGACCGCGCCGAAGCCGACGACCTCGTCGCCGAGACGTTCGTCCGGGTGCTCGCCGCCCTCCGGCGCGGCCACGGACCGGACCGGTCCCTCCTTCCGTACCTGCTCACCACCCTGCGGCACCTGCGGATCACCCGCGCCGGCGCCGAGGCGCGGCTGGTGCTGACCGACGACCTCACCCGGTACGAACACGGCGAGCCGTTCCAGGACCCGACCGTCGCCGCGCTCGACCGCTCCTACGCCGCCCGCGCCTTCGGAAAACTGCCCGAGCGCTGGCGCACCGTGCTCTGGCACACCGAGGTACGGGGCGAGCGCCCCACCGACATCGCCGAGCAACTGGGGCTGACCCCCAACGGCGTCTCGGTTCTCGCCCACCGGGCCCGGGAGCGGCTCCGGGAAATCTACCTCCAGGAGCACCTGGCCGACGCTCCCCGGCACGAGATGGCCCGACAGCTCGGCAGTTACGTGCGCGGCGGGCTGGCCCACCGGGAGCGGTCCAAGGTCGCCACCCACCTCGCCACCTGCCCGGCCTGCCGGCGGTTGCACGGCGAGCTGACCGAGGTCGCCTGCGGGCTGCCCCGCGGCGTCGCGGAGGCGTCTCAGCCGAACCTCAGACAGGACAGGTACCGTGGTGGCGATGCGCGCCGCCGTTGACCAACTTCCCCCCGATGGCTCAGACCTACCTGGGTTGGACCGTCGTCGGGGGCCGTTCGCCTTGGCCCGGATGCTCTGGGCGCGGGTCGAGCACCTGGCCCACGAGATGGGCAAGTTCGGGATCGTCGGGATCAGCGCCTTCGCCGTCGACTCGGCGCTGTTCGCGATCCTTCTCAGCAACCGGATGGAGCCGCTGACCGCCAAGACCCTCTCCACGGCGGTCTCGGCGACCCTGGCGTTCCTCGGGAACCGCTTCTGGACCTGGGCGCACCGGGAACGCTCCGGGCTCGCCCGCGAGTACGGCCTGTACTTCCTGTTCAACGTCATCGGGCTGGGGATCGCCGTGGCGGCGCTGGGGCTGAGTTACTACGGCCTCGGGCCCATCTGGCCGGTCTTCCAGACTCCGCTGGCCAATTTCGTGGCAGCCAACATCGTCGGCACCGGCGCGGGCACGCTGTTCCGGTTCTGGTCATACCGGCGGTTCGTCTTCGTCGAGGCGCAAATGCCACAGGTCGCCGCCGCGTCCGCCGAAAACAACTACTGAGGGTGACCTAGTTAGCACTCCCCGACGGCCGCCACGCCGGGCTGCCGTCCTGCCGTAAGGTGGCCGAATGCGTCCTGCCCAGCTCACCCGGTTGCTACCCGCGCGCGTGCGTGGGATCGCCCCCGAGGCGCTGCGCTTCCTGACCGTCGGACTGGTCAACACCGGCGTCAACTTCGCCGTCTTCAACGCGCTCATCCTGACCGTCTTCGCCGACGGCCAGCTGAAGGCGAACGTCGCCGCCACCGCCGTGGCGACCGTGACGTCCTACGTCATGAACCGCCGCTGGACGTACTCCGACCGTCCGCGGGCCCAGGTCCGGCGCGAGTTCCTGCTGTTCGCTTTCTTCAACGTCAGCGGGCTGGCGATCGAGCTGCTCGTCCTCGGCCTGGCCAAGTACGGCCTCGGACTCACCGGGGTTCTGGCGATCAACGCCGCCAAGGCCCTCGGCGTGGGCCTCGGCACCGTCTTCCGTTTCTGGTCGTACCGGACCTTCGTCTTCACCACCGCGTCCAAGCTCAACGCGGCCGCCGCCGAACAGACCGTGGTGGCGCCGCGCCCCCGCCGCGGTCACCGACGCCCGGTCGCCACCGAGACGGTCGACCGCGAGTTCGACGAGCTGACCCACCCGCTCGACGTCGCCCTGCCGGAGCCCGCCCGCCCCGCCCGCCGCTGACCCGCCCGGCCCAGCGGGGTCCAGCGGGTCCAGCCATGGTCGGTCAGGTGTGGAACAGGGTGATGCGGTGGTCCTCGTCCGTGACGTAATGACGGACGCCATTGGTCTCGGCCAGCCCCTCGACGTGGTGTAACGGCGCCAGGTCGGCGATCCGCTCCACCGGGAGCACGAGTGGCCACCTCCGCTCCGGGACGGCCGCCCCGCAGCCGGATCGGGCCGGTGGCGGGGAGACGAGGGACCCGGGCAGCCGGAAGCGCACATGGCGCGAGGTGATCTCACCGCCGGCAGGGTGGTCATCCAACACAGCGGACTCCTTGCCGAGGGCGTCGATCGAGCCGACCACCGCGTCGTAGGCGCCGTCCGGACGTGCCGACAACGCCCGGACACCGGTCAGCTCACCAGGCCCGGTCGCCCCCGTGAGAACGTGCACGCCGACCACCGTCGGCCAGGACCGCGCCGGCCCGAACATCGCCGGCACGTCGGCCAGCTCCACCAGCAGCGGCGACCCGTCGGCGGCGACCGGGAACCGCAGTCCCAGCAGCAGCGTTCCGGCCGGGGTGAAAGCGGCGCCCTCCACGTTGACCGGAACATCACCCACAGCGAGCCGCGACGTCCACGCCTTGCCGCGCGCCGCGCCACGGGCTCTCGTGGCGGCGATGAACCGCTCGCTGACCAGTTCCCCAGGCTGCGTCAGCGGGACGCCAGCCAGGGCCTCGTTGATGATCCGGTGGAGCCGGAACTTGTTCCGCACGATCTCCAGGGGCGCCGGGCCGGACGCTGCGGCGGCCTCCGGGAAGCGGGCCACGAACGCCCGTCGCGGCCGCAGCGGACCCCGCTTCGAGCCGAAGTGCGAACCGATGACGTAGACGTGCCCGTCATGGTGCGCCAACGCCTCGCCGTCCTCGGTGCGGCCGATCTCGGCGCCGGCGTCGCACGACTGGTGGTGGGCCGTCCACGAGCCGTCGGGGCGTTGCAGCAGCAGCGCCAGGCAGTCCTCGACCGGGCCCTCGTCGAGGACCGTCCAGAACCCCTGGCTCGCGCCGTGCGCAGCCAACAGCGTCGCGTCGTGCACGGGCAACAGGTCGCTCGCCTCGTTCCCGGCGACGACAAGCTCAATCTCCTCACGCATGGCGGCAGCGTACGCACCCGGATCACACTCCGGGCGCGTACGCTGCCCATCCCCCTACCGGAAAGACGCGATCTTCCCCGCGGTCTCGTTGAGAACCCTGGCATTGTCGCTGGTCCTCTTGTCGCCCAGCGTCACGCCCTTGAACTTCGACCTGGGCCCCGACCAGTAGTTGACCCGCTGACACTCGGTGCGGCAGGCGTACGACATGACCGTCCGGTGCTTGCCCTCCACCTTGAAACCGTGCCCGTACGGGAACGGACGGGTCCCGGGCGAGGTCTGCGGGTCATGTTGGGCCCCCTGGTTGTGGCCCATCTCGTGCGCGACGGTGTAGAGGCCCGTCGCGCAGCTCGTCGAGACCACCGAGAACCCGCGGGCGGCGGTGGCGTTGAGCCAGCCGATGCCGCAGACGCTGCGGTCGACCACCAGCAGCACCACCAGAATCCGGCCTCCCGGTAGCTCATCGTCTGGTAGCCGGCAAGCTTGGCCGTGATCTTGACGCTGTGTCGCATGTGGTGCGTCTCCTCGGCCATGGAACAGCCAGGCCCGGCCGGCCCGACCACCCCGTCACTGAAGGTGGCTACTGAACGGACGGACGACTTGTTCCTGGCGACACTGCCGGTGAGGCGGCAGGACGCCCGGTGTGACCCCCCAGGTCCAACCGCCAGAGAACACGACCATCAATCGATCCGCAATCGGTCCGAACGATGAATCTCCTGCTCACGGCCGATGTCGACGGTTCACCGCTCAGACAAGATCGCCGTCGCCACGCCCCTTTAACGCATCGACGAGACGTTTGACCTCCTGGGCGCGGCCCCGAGGGCACACCATGACCACGTCCGGGGTGTCGACCACGACCAGATCGCGCAGTCCCAGGCCGGCGACAAGTCGGTCCGTCTGGCTGACCACGACGCTGCCGGAGCAGTCGTCCAGAAGCACCCGTCCGGACGAGAGCACGGCGTTGCCGTCGTCGTCACCGGGGAGCACCTCGCCGAGGGTGTGGAAGTCGCCGACGTCGTTCCAGCCGAAGTCGCCCGGCACGGTGGCCACCCGGCCAGCGGCCGCCGCGCCCTCCATCACCGCGTAGTCCACCGAGATCTTCTCCAACGTCGGCCACACCTCGCCGAGGACCTCGTCCTGCTCCGGGGCGCCCCATGCCGCCGCGATCCGGTCCAGGCCGGCGTGCAGCCGGGGGTTCTGGCGCTCCAGCTCAGCCAGGAACACCGCGACCTTCCAGACGAACATGCTGGCGTTCCACAGATACTGACCAGAGTCCACATATCCGACAGCGACGTCGTAGGGCGGCTTCTCCTTGAACTCGGCCACCCGGCGCGCCGGTCCGTCGAGCTGCTCGGCGCAGTGCAGGTAGCCGTAACCGGTCTCCGGCCTCGTCGGGGTGATGCCGACGGTCATGAGATGACCGGCGCGGGCGCCGGCCACGGCCTGGCTGATGACCTCCCGGAATCGGTCCACGTCACCGATGAGGTGGTCGGCGGCGAAGGAGCCCATCACGGCATCCGGGTCACGGCGGGCGATGAGAGCGGCGGCCAGACCGATCGCCGCGCAGGAGTCCCGGGGCGAGGGCTCAACCAGCAGGTTCCGCCCCGGCAGCACCGGTAGTTGGCGGGCGACAGCGGCGGCGTGCGCGACGCCGGTGACCACGAAGGTCCGCTCCGGACCGGCCAGCGGACCCAACCGCGCGACGGTCGCCTGGAGCAACGAGTCGACGCCGCCGCTCAGCGGGTGCAGGAACTTCGGGTGCCCGGCGCGCGAGAGCGGCCACAGTCGGGTGCCACTGCCGCCAGCCGGAATGACCGCATAGAACATTTGCCCATCATGCCGTACCGGAACGATCCGACCCGCCTCGCCTACGGGGCGACCCGACGCCAGGCCGCCATGTGCACCTCGGCGCTGGCCCGCCAGGTGAACTCCTTGGCCCGCAGCAGCCCGGCGGCGGCCAGCTCGTTGCGGCGCGGCTCGTCGTCGAGCAGCGCCGTCAGGTCCGCGGCGATCTGCTCCGGCTCCTCGCCGGTGTACGCGACAGCGTCCCCGCCGACCTCGGGCAGCGACAACCGGGGCGTCGTCAGGACCGGCGCCGCGCAGGCCATCGCCTCCAGCACCGGCAGGCCGAAGCCCTCGCCGTGCGACGGGTACGCCGCCACCAGAGCCCCGCCGAGGAAGCCGGGGAGGTCGGCGTAGCGCAGATAGCCGGGTCGTAGCAGCCGCAGGTGCGCCGGTACGTCCGCGACGGCCAGGTCGATCTCGTCGTCATGGCCGTGGCCGCCGGCGATGACCAACGCCGGCGGGTTCGGTCGGTCGGCCACCGCGCGCGCCCAGCCGCGGACGAGGTTGGGGACGTTCTTGCGGGGCTCCTTGGCGCCCAGGAATGCCACGTAGTCCTGCCCGGACAGACCGAGCCTGGCCCGTACCCGGTCCTTCTCCTGCGGGGAGGGCGGGTAGAAAGCCGTCTGGTCGACCCCGTGGTAGGCGACGTCGATCCGGGTCGGGTCGGCGTCCAGGATGCGGATCAGCTCGTCGCGGGTGGCCTTGCTCGGGACGATGACCCGGGACGCCCGGCGCAGCGAGGTCTTGGTGGCGCTGCGGAAGAACGCCCGCCGCGACTTGTCGTAGTGCTCGGGCTCGGTGAAGAAGGTGGCATCATGGACAGTCACCGTGACCGGGCAGGTCGCCCGCAACGGGCAGGTGTAGAACGGCGAGTGGAGCACCTGGACGCCGTTCTGCTGGGCCAGCAGGGGCAGGCCGGTCTGTTCCCACGCCAACCGCGCCGGGCGGTGCACCACCGCGGCGGGGGCGGTGAGGATCTCGGCGCGGCGCAGGATGTGGGTGTACCGCTCCACCTCGGTACGCTGCGCGACGACCATGAGCTGCACCGCGTCCTCCGCCGCGTCGAGCGCGCCGAGCAGCCCGTCGACATATCGGCCGACGCCACCGCGATCAGCCGGAACGCTGGTGGCATCGACGAGGACACGAGGCGGACGACCGGACGTCACGAGGCTGCTCCTGAGCGGAAGACACATTCGTGTGAGCGTGCTGACCCCGACCAGCCTACGCCCCGCGAACTAGGGTTCCCTGCCCACGACGCGACCTGCGACGCTGTTTGTCTGAGGTTTACCTCCCGCGTCAGCTCATCGCGATCGGGTGGTAGCCAGGGCCACCGTAGACGAACGCGCGGCCGGTGCTGTAGCGCCAGACGCCGGCCGCCCAGACCACCCGGTCGGCGGCCACACCGCCCAGGTACTGACCGGGCAACGGGATGTAGTCACCACCCAGTGACCACACCCCCACCGGCGTGGTCATGATCCGCACCTGGTCGGTGGCGGTCGACCAGGTGGCCAGTTCGTCGGCGCCGTCGCCGTCGTAGTCCGCGGGCGCCGGCGCCGCGTTGCCGGGGCCGAAGGTGATCGCGGCGCGGCCACGCACGTGCCAGACTCCGGTCGCCGGACGGTACAGGGCCAGTTCCTCAAGGCCGTCGCCGTCAAGGTCCAGCGGCGTGGGGACGTCGCCGACCTGGCCGTGGGCGATGGGCGGCGCGCCGTAGCGGTACCACGACCCGGCGACATAACCGACGAACTCGGCGACCCCGTCGCCGTTGGTGTCAGCCGGCGTCGGCATGATCCCTGACGGCATCTTGACCCGGTGCGCCCGCCGCGAGTGGCTGGCCCAGACGTGCCACCAGCCGGTGGACGGCCGGTAGATGGACAGGTCGACGCTGCCGTCGCCGTCGTAGTCGGCCGGCGTCGGGACGTCGCCGGGCAGGCCCCGGACGGCCGCGCCGCTGACGCCGTGCAGGTACCAGTGCCCCGTGGCGGCGCGCCACAGCGAGGGCCGGAGGCGGGAGGCGGCCGGGTTCGTCCACCGGCCCAGGAACGAGGCGGTCAGTCGTCGGATCGCGGGCAGCGCGGCCATGCCGCGGGCGCCCGGACACTCGGTGTGGTTCGTGGTGCGGTGCCCGAAGATCCGGGGCACGACGACGGTCGTCGGGTACTTCCACCGGGACGTCGAGCCGCCGCCGGTGAGGCGCACCGACCCACGCGGGTCGAAGCCGGGGCTGAGGGAGAACTTCCAGGCCAGGTAGTAGGAGATGTTGCGGATCTGGGTGGACGTCAGCGACCGGGAACCGTACGTGCCGATGAGCGAGACGCCGGTGACGTAGGAGTTGAAGCCACCGGTGTGCGCGCCGATGACCGATGTGGTCACCCCGCCGCGCCGCCCTTCCCAGATCCGGCCGAACCGGTCTACCAGCACGTTGTACCCAATATCACCCCACTTGCGACTGATCGCATGGAAATGATAGATCGACCGCAGGATCGCCGGCACCTGGGTGGCGCGGTAGTTGTTGCTGGTCGCCGTATGGTGCAGGGCCGCCGCCCTCGTCTCAGGCAGGTGCTCGGCGTCCCAGCCCATCCAGCGCTCGTTGGCGCCCCAGGAGGCGCGACGCCGGATCGCGGGCATCGTCAGCCGCGGGGCCAGGTACGGCGAGGTCACCGCCGCGGAGGCGACCAGCCGCATCGCGCCGGCCGGCGACGCTTCCCGACCGCCGGCGGCGGGACCGGGCGGACTGTCGCCGGTCGGGGCGACGCCGGAGGCGCCTGGGCTGGCGGAGGCGTCCGGGTCGGTGGGCGGCGCGCTGGCCGAGGGGCCTTTCGGTGGCGCGCTGGCCGAGGGGCCGGGTGGCGCGGGTTCTGCGGGCGGGGTCGTGGGGGCGATCCGCGGCAGGTCGTCCCGCGGGGACAGCCGGGCGACCACCTCGTCCGCGGCCCGTCGGCCGGGGTCGATGAGGTCGACGGCGAGGTCGCGTGGCAGCACGCCGCCGACCGCGGTCACCGCGACCTCGACACCGGTGGCCGGGCCCCACCACTGCAGCTCCGAGCCGTCCCGGAAGGTCCGACCGCCGGCGGCGGGGGCGTCGTGTCCACCTTCACCCCCACCGGAGGTCTCCCAGTCGCTCCACCGACTGTTCTGCCGGACCCGGACGGCCAACGACACCAGCGCCTGGGCGGCGCCGGGCGTGGTCCAGGTCAGACCGACGGCCGAGAACTCGGGAGTCTGGTTCCGGCGGACGGTGATGGTCCTGCTGGGCGCGCCGGCCGGGGCGCTCTCGGCGGTGTCCGGGTCGACGGTGACGCCTGGCGGCGGCTCGGCGGCGACCTGGGCGCCGCGGGCGGGCCGGGTGAACTCGCCGAGTCGCAGCCGGGTGTTGCCTTCGGGCCGGTCGGTTGGGGCGGGACCGTTGGCGATGACGGCGGCGACGTCCGGGTCTTCGACGACCGGCGCCAGCGGCTGGCTGGTCGGCGCGGCCGGCAGCTGGGGGGACGGGTCCAGCGTGCCTTCGACGCCGGGAATGTTCTCGGGCTCGGGGTCCGCCGACGGCGGCGTGGGCGCGGTCAGAGCCACCAGGGCGACGCCGGCGACGGTGGTCGGCGCCGCCAGCAGGACGGCGGTCAGTCGGTATGGTCGCTGGGTCCGCATCCGTGGTCCTCCCCTGGTTCCACCTGGACCCAGCCCACCTTATGAGAGGCTTCGTGATCATAAGTCCGGAAACGGGGAATAGTCTGTTTGATGAGGCCATCGCAGCGGACCCCACCCGACCGATCCTCACCTGGTACGACGACGCCACCGGCGAGCGCGTGGAGCTGTCCGGGGCGACCCTCGACAACTGGCGTGCCAAAACAGCCAACCTGCTGGTCGACGAGTGCGGGCTCGGCGACGGGGACACCGCGCTGGTGCTGCTGCCACCGCACTGGCAGAGCGCGGCCGTGCTGCTCGGCTGCCTCGCGGCCGGGCTCCGGATCACCGACACCGCGCCCGAGGTCGTCTTCGCCACCCCCGAGCGTGCCGGCGAGGCGGACCCGCAGGCCGCTGACCGATACGTGGTCGGGCTGGCGCCGATGGGAATGCCGCTGGCGAACCCCCCGGACGGTTTCACCGACTACATCACCGCGGTGCGCGGCCACGGCGACCGGTTCGCCGCCGCCGTCCCGGCCAAGCCCACGGACGTGGCCTGGGAGACCAACGACCGGATCCTCACCCATGCCGAGCTGCGGGCCGCCGCCCGGAACCGGGCCGCCGAACTGGGCCTGACCACCGGATCACGGGCGCTCGTCGACGCCTCGGCCCACTCCGCGCCGCTGGACTGGCTGCTGGCGCCGTTGGCCGTACGGGGCAGCGTCGTGCTCTGCGCGAACCTGGACGGCGCCGTCGTGGCGCGTCGGGTCGCCGACGAGAAGGCGACCATCGTTCTGGCCTGAGATGTCGCTGATCCGCTGTTCGGCGTCACTGCGCGGCGACCGCGGCGTAGTCCACGGCAAGTGGCTGGGTCGCGGCGACGACGGTACGGTGCGTCAATGCGACACATGAGAAGCCTTCTCGCCGCGACGCTGGTCGCGCCGCTGATATGGCTGCTGGTCGGGTACGGGCAGACCTGGTCGGCCAGCGCCCTCCGGCAGTGGGAGGACGTTGAGATCTACCGCACCGCCGAGCTGCTCCCCGCGCTCGGCTGTCTGGCCGGGGCGGCGCTGCTCGTCGCTGGCCTGCTCCCGCGTCGGGTCTCGCCGGCCGGTCCGGCGACGGCAGCCCTGCTGCTGGCGGTCCCGGTCACCGCGCTCATGATCGATCCCTTCGCGACGATGTCGGCGTTGACCCGGACCTCCGTCCTGGGCCGGGACCTGCCGCTGGCCGCGCCGGTCGGCAACGGCACCCTGCCGCTGCTGGTGACCCTGCTGCTGTTCGCCACGGCGTTGCCCGCGCGATGGCGTCGCCCCGCCCCCGCCCCCGCGCCGCCGAGCCGACCGGTGACGGGGCGCGACCCGGAGGCCACCGGCGCCTGGGCCGCCCGCTGGCGTGACCGGACCGCCAGGACCGACGCTGGCGGACCCGGGGCCGGCCGGCCCACGCTGGGCGCCCGCCTGGCCGCGAGCCTGAACGCCGGCGACCACCCACCGGCCAGCCTCAACGAGCCGCCGGGCCGAGCCCGTGACAGGCAGGCCGAGCCAGCGCCGCCGCCAGCGCCCTACGAGCGGATCGACGACGTGACCCGCGCCTACGACCTGAACAACGACGCGTCCGATCCGCAACCGGCTGCGGCGACGCCCGGCGACAGGCGGGCGGGCCCCGTCCGCCGGCACTCGCTCAACCGCGCCCCGGCCAACCGGTTGCCCCGGCCGCGTTCGTCGACCGAGGACCGCTTCTTCGGCGACGACGCCGACCGGTGAGCGTCCGCCACACAACGACCACGCCCGTCGTCGAAAGCGAGCGTCATGGCCACGCCGACCCGGCACCGGATCGACCCGCAGTCGCCGGCGCTCGCCCAGTTCCTCACCGAACGTCACCTGGCGACCCTGACCACCCCGCGCCCTGACGGGACGCCGCACGTCACCCCGGTCGGCGTCACCTTCGACCCGGTCACCGCCACCGCCCGCGTCATTACCTCGCGGCCGTCGCGCAAAGCACGGAACGTCGCGGCAGCCGGCCCGGACGGCGCCGCGGTCGCCGTCTGCCAGGTCGACGGCCGACGCTGGGTGACCCTGGAGGGCCGGGCTGTCGTCGACGCCTCGCCGGCGGCGGTGGCCGAGGCCGAACGCCGGTACGCCGCCCGCTACCGGCAGCCCCGACCCAACCCGCAACGGGTGGTGTTGACCATCGCGGTCACCCGGATCATCGGCAACCTGTGACCCGCGTTAGCGTCAGTCCCCGTGACCAACTCCCCGCTGCCGGTCGTCGGGATCGGCGCCGACGGCTGGACCGGCCTGACCACTGCCGCGCAGGCGGCGTTGCGTCAGGCTGAGGTGATTCTCGGCGGACGCCGGCACCTGGACCTGCTCCCCGAGGACATCACCGCCGAGCGGGCGCCCTGGCCGTCGCCGATGCTTCCGGCGCTGCCGGGCCTGCTCGACGCGCACGCCGGCCGCCGGATCGCCGTCCTGGCCAGCGGCGACCCGATGTTCTACGGCGTCGGCGCCACCCTGGCGCGGCTGCTCGGCCCCACGGCGGTGCGGGTGCTCCCGCACCCGTCGGCGGCGGCGCTGGCCTGCGCCCGGCTGGGCTGGCCGGCTGAGGACGTCGAGGTGGTCAGCGTGGTCGGTCGCCCGCTGGCCGGGCTGCTGCTCAGCCTCGCCCCGGGCCGGCGGTTGCTGGTGCTGTCGGCCGACGCCGGCTCCCCCGCCGCGATCGCCGGGCTGCTGCGCGAATCCGGGTACGGGGCCAGCGGGATCACCGTCGCCGAACAGCTCGGCGGACCCGGCGAACGCCGCACCGCCGGCTCGGCGCTGAACCCGCCGGCTGGCCCCTTCGACCCGCTGAATCTGGTCGCCGTCGAGTGCGTCGCCGACGGCGGGGTCACGCCGCTGCCTCGCGTGCCCGGCCTTCCCGACGACACCTACGCCACCACGGACGGACAGCTCACCAAGCGGGAAATCCGGGCGATCACCCTGGCCCGGCTGGGGCCCCTGCCAGGCCAGCTGCTGTGGGACGTCGGGGCCGGCTCCGGCAGCGTCGGCATCGAATGGATGCGCGCCCATCCCAGCTGCCGGGCCATCGCCGTCGAGTCGCAAGCCTCGCGGGCCGCGCACATCGCCGGGAACGCCGAGGCGCTGGGCGTCCCCGGGCTCACCGTGGTCGTCGGGGCGGCGCCGGCGGCGCTGGTCGACCTGCCCTCGCCGGACGCTGTGTTCGTCGGCGGCGGCGTCACCGCCGACGGCGTCCTCGACGCTTGCTGGGCGGCGCTACGGCCCGGTGGACGCCTTGTCGCCAACGCCGTCACCGTCGAATCCGAGACCGTCGTCGCCGGGTGGCGGGCCCGGCTCGGCGGCGAACTGACCCGGATCAGCATCAGCCGGGCCACGCCCGTGGGCGGCTTCACCGGCTGGCGCCCCGCCATGCCAATCACACAGTGGGTGGTGACCAAGTGACCGTGCACTTCATCGGCGCCGGGCCGGGCGCAGCCGACCTCATCACCGTCCGCGGGCAGGCGCTCATCGCCTCGTCGCCGGTCTGCCTGTACGCGGGCAGCCTCGTCCCCGCCGAGCTGCTGGCCGGCTGCCCCGCCGGCGCCCGAATCGTCGACACCGCGAAGCTGAGCCTCGACGAGATCGTCGCCGAGCTGGTCGACGCCCACGCCGCCGGCCACGACGTGGCCCGACTGCACTCAGGCGACCCGTCCGTGTTCAGCGCCGTCGCCGAACAGATGCGCCGGCTCGACGCCGCCGGGGTGCCCTACGACATCACGCCAGGGGTGCCGGCGTTCGCCGCGGCCGCCGCGTCCCTGCGCCGAGAGCTGACGGTGCCCGCCGTCGGGCAGACCGTCATCCTTACCCGCACCTGGGCACAGGCCACCCCGATGCCACCCGGCGAGGACCTCGACACCCTCGGCCGCAGCGGGGCGACGATCGTGCTGCACCTGGCCGTCCAGCGGATCGACGCCGTCGTGGCCGAGCTGCTGCCGCGTTACGGCGCCGACTGCCCCGTCGCGGTTGTCGCCCGGGCCAGCCGCGACGACGAGCTGATCCTCCGTGGCGCCCTCGCCGACATCGCCGGTCAGGTGCACGAGGCCGGGGTCAAGCGGACAGCGGTGGTAATCGTCGGGCGGGTGCTCACAGCCGGCGACTTCCCAGACAGCCACCTGTACTCAGCCGACCGCTGCCGCGCGTAAACGCCCCGACCACGACTCTTGATCCTCAGGTCAACCATTGCCCTGAGCCGGGGGTGCGGGCCACTTCGCGACGGACAGTCATTCGGTCGAATGTGCCTATCGGGCGACGAGCTGACTTTGCCGGGCCCTGGTATGCAGGTGGTGTCGTGTCCCCGCTCGTCCGCATCGCGACGGTGGGGACAGTCACAAACCGCGCCGAAAGCACCCATACTCAGGGTGCCGGTCAGAACGCCGGCTACCGCCACAGCAGCCTCCTATTGTCAATAATGGCTAAGGAACAATGACCACGCGAAGCGACAAACTCCACCAAAGATCGCCATAAATTGACAGAGGAGCGAAAGGGAGCTAGCGAAGCCTTCTCCACATGCGCGCCCATACACCCTCTCTTGATGTGCCAGGTTAGGCGTTGAAATACGCCTTCTCAGCAGCAATCAGCAACTCGCCAAGCGTCGACTCAATCGGCCAGGAATCCGTCACCACTCGACCTATGCCGCGAGGCCGATTTCCTGAGTCGGGAAGGTTGCCGGTATCGAGGCAATCAGCCATCGATCGAAGGTGACGATAAATGAGGGCGAGCTCCTGCTCGGTGCTGACCGCGCCCTTGCCTACACGGGTACGCTCCAGCTCGATTTCCAGAGCGGCGAGCGCCGAAGCCGCTGCTACTTTCGCTTGCCTTATACGACGCAGCCCGAGTTCGCCTCCGCTCATAGCTTCAGCCGAGAGAAAAGCGCTCGCGTTCGACAGTTCTAATAGTTTCCAGAATCATCTTGTTAGGCAAGTCCAATTGTTCTGCGAGGTGGACAAACATCTGCGCTGCAATAGCAACTATATCTTCGTCGCTTATGCTGTCAATGAGCCCGCTTTCACCGAGTGCGCTTCGGACGAGCAATTCTGCCTCGATCGAGGACAAGGTGATGTTATTCCAGACCGGCTTTTCAATGCCAGCAATAAATGTCTTGACTTCTTCATAACCATGTTTTTGTTTGAACCGGAGCCTGACAAGCTCTCGAAAAGAGCAATAGGCAATCTCGAAAAGTCGTTCCGATTCAGCCGGATTCGAGCGCATTTCTTTCCGGGACTTCTTGAATTCATTGTCGTTCCGCTGAGCTAGCCAGAAGATCATTCTTCCGGCAGCAGAGCGGGGGAGATCTGATTTCTCGTGACGCGCCATATTTTGCAATACAGAATTTAGCTCCGCTCTTCTGTGTTCTAATAAGTCTTCGACGCGCTGCCGTAGCGTCGCATCATGTTCACTGAGTCCCAGTTCGCGCATCAACTGCGCCGCTAGGTGGGATAGCAGAACAAACGCCGACTCTAACGATATTGAGATATCCAATTGCTCATGGCGGACGATCGAACCAACCAAGGCCAACCCCTGGAGCCGCTGGTCAGGAATAATAGGCGACATTTCTGCATCTGCACGGTCAGCTAGCGCTACCAGACTTTCTGCAGACGGATCGCCTGAAAACTTATCGGAGAGCAGAATCAGAAAGGTGGTCAACAAACGCAACGCATTCTCGCCGACAGCGGTATTAGTGGTTCCCGCTACCGCTCTGCGCGCCACCTGGTCAGGACTACAAATCAACAGGTCACTCGGCATCAACAAGGCTTCTTTACTTTCCGCCACGGTTCTTCAAACCTCTCCACACAACTCGTCCGATGAATGCAACGGCCATAATGGCACCGCCGACGCTGGCATCAGGCAAGGCAGCTTGAGGTAGCAATTGCGGCCCCCCAACAATCTCGGTTGCTCCCGAGACGGTCTTCTCTGCTTGGTCGACCTTATCAACACGACCCTGCGTCTGCTGATCGCGTACACGGAAGCGCCGCAGCGCATCATCGCCCGCATCTGGCTCGCGGTGGCGTCCAACATACCCTGGATCTTGGCCGTGACCGTCACCCCGGTGCTTCCCGACATATTCGTCTGCATCGCGGCCGCAGTTGTGGACGAGGATGGGGGTGGTGCCGGCTAGTACATGGTAGGTGTGGAGACCGTCGACGGTCAGGTTATAGACCTGTTGGTGTTGTTTCCAGGTCCGGGTCTTGACGACCTCCGCCTTGCGGTTGTCGGCGGTGACGAATCGGTAGCCGGGTTTGAGATCTTTGGCCCTTAGACCGTGTGTCAGTTGGGGTTGTTGCTGGTCAACAGGTCGAGGCGGACGGCGCGGCGGTAGCAGATGACAGCGCATGCAGCAGCAACGAATGC